>JAEWVV010000257.1 GCA_023458995.1 Bacillota bacterium | reverse complement strand
TTCGTTAAAATTGCAACTATTGAGATAATTAAGAGTGGTTTTGTAACACCAGTTTCACGAAATGTATTTGCAATAGCAACGGATATAATCCACGGAAATGCACTCCATTTTGCATACTTTAAATAGGTCATTGCAAGATCTATCGTATATTCCTTATCTGTGAAGATCATTATTAATGATCTACCAAAAATAGAGAATAGAATAAAAGACAAGCATGCGATGACAAAGCCAATCAGTAATTTAAACCGAAATGATTGTTTTAGTTTATCATAATCCTTTGAGCCGTAGTATTGTGCACTAAAAACACCTGCACCACCCAGTGCACCAAAGGTAATTAATATAACAATAAAATAGAGCTGGTTAACAACAGAAACTGCACCAATCGCTTCTTCTCCAAGTTTACCAACCATGACGTTATCCACGAGCTGCACGGATGTTGTAATGAGCTGCTGTAAAATAAGTGGACCAGCAACTGCAAATAGATGTTTGTAAAATGTTTTATCACCAATAAATTTGTTCATATTAACCTCTTTAACTTTACACATTATATCATGGTATCACTCTATAAATCAATGAACAACCATTGGTTTTTAAATAAAAAAATCCTGCAAAAGCAGGATCAATTATTAGGGAATATCAATAATTCGTAATGTGTTCGTTGAACCGTGTTTCTGAGCCCAACCTGATGTAATAATAATCGTTGTTCCAGATTTAAAACCAAATTCCTTAGCAACTTCAACAGCGACTCTATCGTAGAGTGTCATATCTGTGACGTTTGATTTTAATGCAGAGAACACACCCCAATAATAGGTTAATCTTTGACAAGTTTTAACGTTATCTGTGACAGCGATAATGGGTACTGAAGGTCTAAATTTGCAAATACGTTTTGCAGTACCACCAGTTTCAGTAAATGCAATAATGACTTCTGCTTTGGGTAATGCTAATGCGGTTTGGCTAACTGCAATACCGATGGCATCATTTACTGTTTGTTGTGATGAAGCAATCGCGTTACCTAGTTTTTCTTTATAGTTGATACTATCTTCAATTGCTTTAGCAATAGTATCCATAACGGTAACAGCTTCAACTGGATATTCACCTGCTGCTGATTCACCTGATAACATAATTGCATCTGATCCATCAAGAATCGCATTGGCAACGTCTGATGCTTCCGCACGTGTTGGACGAGGTGAATACATCATTGATTCAAGCATGTGTGTAGCTGTAATTACAGGTTTACCCTTTTCGTTTGCCATTTTGATAATGCGTTTTTGATAAAGTGGAACAAGTGATGTTGAAACTTCAACACCAAGATCACCACGTGCAACCATAACACCATCAGAAACTTCAAGGATTGATTCTAGGTTATCAACACCTTCTTGGTTTTCGATTTTAGCAATCAGTTCGATATGTGGTTTACCACATTTCTTAAGAATCTCACGAATAGCTAGAACATCATCTTTTCTTCTGACGAACGATAATGCAATCATATCGACATCCATTTCGGCAGAAAATACGATATCATCATAATCCTTTTGTGAAACAAATGGCATTGAAAGTTTAACATTAGGTACGTTAACACCTTTACGTGTTTTAATTGAACCTGAATTTACAACTTCACATAAAAGGATGCTTCCAGTGTTTTCAAGGATGTTTAATCTCATCTTTCCATCATCAATCAGTAGATAATCATCTTTCTTAATGTCATTGAACAATTCAGGACAATCGATATGGAATTTTTCACGGTTACCTAAAATTGGTTCTTTGTGAACTTCAACACGATCACCTTTCTTGAATGTTGCAATGTCATTTTCAAACTTGCCAGTTCTAATTTCCGGTCCTTTAGTATCTGCCAGGATACCAATGAAACGGTTCTTTCTTTTTGCGATATCTCGAATCATCACAATACGACGACCATGTTCTTCATGATCAGCATGTGAGTAATTTAGTCTAGCAACATTCATACCAGCATCAATCATTTTATCAATCATTTCAGGATTGTCAATTGCTGGTCCTACGGTACATACAATCTTTGTTTTTCTTTTCATGTTAACCTCCTTGTTACACCCATTTATCATTATACATTAAAAAGGATGTGATTGCTATCATCTAAACCGTGTAGTAAGCGATTTCAATACAATAAAAAATAAACATGAAGTCATTGAATGACTTCATGTTGTCTCTCATAGAGTTCAATAAAAACTTGTCCAATATGCGGATCAAATTGTGTGCCTAAATTACGTTTTATCTCATCGATTGCTTGTTGATGAGTCAATGGTTTTCTATAGGGTCTTTCAGAAACCATGGCATCATATGAATCTGCGATTGTAATGATACGCGCACGTATGGGGATGTTTGATTCCTTTAATCCACGTGGATATCCTTTACCATCATAGCGCTCATGATGAGATAAAATGTCTTGAGCTATTTCTGCATATTCAGGTGATGTTGATAGAATTCGATATCCAATTTCTGGATGACGTTTGATTTGTTCCCATTCACGTTCATCAAGTTTACCTGGTTTATTAAGGATCGCATCATCAATGGCAATCTTTCCAATATCATGAAGATTACTGATCGCTTTTAATAAAGATATTTCTTCATTCTTCATTCCAAGTGCTAAACCTATTTGAACACAAATATTTGATACTCTTTCAGAGTGTTTTTCTTCACGAGGATTCTTTTCGTGTAGTGTCTTTAGTATTGTTTTAATGGTTTCATTACGATGAGATGATACTTCAAAGAGTTTATGTGCATACATATCATCTTCAGCTAACTTAATGGTTTCTTGAATAGATACATCACCAAGATTTGTCGATAATCCAAACGATACAGAGACTGTCATTCCTTGAACTGTACGATTTTCGATTCTAGCTTTCGCTTCATCAATCATGAGGTGGGCGTTATCAAAACTTGTTCTAGGAAGTAATACAACAAATTCATCGCCACCTATACGTGCAATTCGTGTTTCATCTTTAAACACTTGTATCAATTCGTCTGCGATTGTACATAACAGTAAGTCACCTGCATCATGACCGAATGCATCATTCATAATTTTTAATCCATTGATATCTGCGATAATAATGGATAATGGATAATATTTGTCCTGACTAAGTCTTACGAGTTCGTCAGAATAGTATCTTCTATTGTGAAGATTAGTCAGTGGATCACGATAGCTTAAATATACAATTGATTGTTCATATCGTTTTCTTTCACTAATATCTTGAGAGAAAATAGTAACACCAATAACATTTTCATGATCATCAACAATGGGTGAATATTGTTCCTCTAAGTATTTGTCAATATCTGTTTCAACCATGACCTCACATGTATGTGATTCACCTTTGAGTGATTTATCTATACTTGTTTTTAAACGTGTTTTCATTTTTGAATTTGTTACGTACTCTAAGAAGTTGTGACCTTTTTGAATATTAACTCCATAGTATTTTCGCATTGAGATCTCATGGAACTCATTAAACGATAGATAATTATAATCTGAATCGATCGCATATACTTCCATTGCTTTTGTTGAGTCAATACTTGCTTGAAGTAATAATTGCTGTCTTTTTACATTTTCTTGAATAATTAATCTCTCTTTTTGAAAATGAACAATTTGCGCTAAAAGCATCGTTACGATTGGATATAAAGTCAAATAGGGTAAAGCAGTTATCTGAATAACTTCTATCGCAGTATCCCATGGTTGAATCGTAAGAAAACAAGTTAAAGTGATAACGTGTGCAACAAAACCTAAGATCAAATATTCAAGCAAATACTTCATTTTTGGCAGTATACGACGGATTTTAGGCCAAAAGAGTCCTAACGCTGAAGTTGTTAAAATTGTTAGGATACCTGAATATACACCTGATCCGCCTTGACTGATTCGGTAAGCTAATGCGATAACGACTGATACAACAGTTGTGACTGGTCCAAAGAATAACCCTGTAATAACCATTAACACGCTTCGTGTATCAAAAAAGATACCTTGGAAATAAAACCAAGAGTTTCTCATAATTAATATACTGATGATACCAATAATTACTCCCAAAATAACTGGACGCCACCGCTTTTGCTTATTTTCTCTGTAATTTGTGGCAGCATAGATAAGTGCTAACCCAAACAATAATATTGCATTATTAAGCAAATCCGTAAATATGGGAATAGCATCTCTTAAAAATGGCATATTGCACCTCTGTTAATTCACATAAGATATTATAACATTTGGATGGTTAAAAACAAACAAATTATTTCTTAAGTAATTCTTAAATGAAGTAATTTTGAAATTATTGAAAAAGCACCAGTTTGGTGCTTTCTCAATTGAAATAGCTATGCTTATGAATGAATGAAGTTCTCTACGCAGAATATCTTTTGTAAGTAGGTACTTCAAGAACTGATAGTAATTCGACTGACGCTAATTCAATACCCCAGTCTACAATTCTTTCCATCATAATACCTTTCAGTCTTGCTTGCAAAGCTATCTTTTGTTGAGATATTCCTAATGTTCCATATCGTTCTGCATATTTCTTAACTACCTCAACAAGCACTTCTCGCATGAATTGGTCCACGTTGTTATCGTGATAATCTCTCTCATCCACAATCCGATAATTCACTGTAACACTCAATGATATTTTCGGTTCCCCATTGATTTCGATGATTTCACGATTGAGATGTAATTCGCGATTGATATCGTAGAGTACCAATCGATCTACAAACGGAACAAGAAAATACAAGCCAGGTGCTATTGGTTTGTAATAAACGCCATAACGTTTAATCATCCCAATCTTGTTTGTAGGTATCAATCTAATTCTAGAGATGAGGTAAACCGAGATGATTGAAAAAACGATGATAGCAATTACACCGATATATTCTTTCATAACGATCCTCCTTTTCCTATAATTGAGACTGATGACACTATCTCAACTATAGTTATATCACCAAGAAATCAAGAAAAACAGGGCGTATACGCCCTATTCGTCATAATTTTATATAATTTTGTTTCATTCATTTTCATAATTTCACTAATTTTTCATAAATATAGGAAAATTGTGTCTTAATCTTTAATAAAGTTTTATAAATCATGTAATAAAAAAACTCCTCGGATTTGATCAGGCATTTCATACCTTCACGAAAACGATTTGGAGTCAATTGAATTAGAATGGAGCGGGTGACCTATTTTAATACAATTACGCACCCTTGACTGTTTTTACGCACCCCTAGTAAAAATTACAGCACCCCTGCTAGATTTTACGCACCCCTTAATAACGGGGAATGTTATTTGACTTCTTTTTGCTTATTGATATATTCGTTAAGAACCTCGATTGAGTCAAAATCTTTTTTTGAAACCCTGTCATGATAGTGCTCAAACGCTTCAATAATGAATTCATACATTTTCACTTTACTTGTGAAGTTATTATAATCTATATAACCATCTGGACTATATTTATTGTCTGGAACAAAACTATCAAACATTAACATTAGTCCTTCTTCAGCAAATATGCACTGAAACCAAATATTGTTATATTCACCCTCATAATGTATGATAATTCCCTTTTTTGATTTTCGATAAAGTCGGTGAAACATAAAAACAGGCAAACGATTCAATAAATTAGCATCAATAGACTCATATACTACATCCCTCAACACTTCACAAAAAAACGATTGATTGATCTTTAAATATTCTTCAACTTGTTGTTCAAACTTTTTTCTTCTTGGTTTATAACTTCGTATAATTTTTTTACCGTAAATGCTACCTGTCTGCATTAATAGTTGGATGTAATCAGGTACATCAGTCTGATGAGTATTGTTTAGATCAACATCTATATTTTGTTTTATTACTTCGCTATCAATAATTTCATAGCCTAGTTTTCTTATGTGATTGTCAATATTATAATAATGTTCTTATCTTTTGACATTGCAGAATAATAATAGTCGCTCCGATCTTTTATTACTATGAAATACCAGCCAGTATTGTCATATATTGATACTGTATTACCAAAATGTTTTTTATCTCTAAAATATCTGATCCTATTCATACATAATTCTCCCCTCAAAATTCAACTTCCGTTCAATAAATATACTTTTTTTACTCTTATTATTTAATATTATACCATTTTACTACTTCTATATATAGACAACATTTTAATTAGTCTTTTTAAGAGTTTTATAAGAAATCTTATGCACTTGAAAGAGTATATAGCAAGTAAACAAACCTTTTAACTACTTTGTAAACTTATTCTTTCGTTTAATAGTGTAAATTTAAGACAAATCGTGTAAATTGACTTGTAATCGTGTATTTCAATATGTAATCGTGTAAAGGTATCTAAATCTTGTATCAAAATAGGCCATTTAATATCAATTTGGTTAAACACTTTAGCACATGTCTAGAAATATAAATGGCTTAACAAAGACAAAAAAAGTC
This sequence comes from Bacillota bacterium, assembly GCA_023458995.1. Lineage (GTDB taxonomy): Bacteria > Bacillota_I > Bacilli_A > Acholeplasmatales > Acholeplasmataceae > Peloplasma. Next base: position 173 of record JAEWVV010000257.1, on the reverse strand, counting down.
CGATACAAATCGTATCAGACTAATGCTTTGCTAATGGAGCGGGTGATGAGAATCGAACTCACGTCATCAGCTTGGAAGGCTGAGGTTCTACCATTAAACTACACCCGCATAAAGATGGTCGGGAAGACAGGATTTGAACCTGCGACCTCCTGGTCCCAAACCAGGCGCTCTAC
>JAEWVV010000256.1 GCA_023458995.1 Bacillota bacterium | reverse complement strand
GACCATATCATTGGAATCATCAATCATAAAGACTTTTACAATCGTGTAGTCTTAGATAAACAACCACTTGATTCAATTATAAAGCCACCTGTGTTTGTTACTGAATACATGAAGGTTTCTAATTTATTAGAACTTTTGCAGGAAAATAAAGCCCATATGGCTATTGTTAAAGATGAGTTTGGTGGTACACTTGGCATTGTTACGATGGAAGACATCTTGGAAGAAATTGTAGGAGACATTTGGGATGAACACGATGAGATCATCGAACAGATTACTCAAATTGATGAATATACGTATAAAATAAAAGGTACTGCTGAACTTGATGATTTATTTGAAATTCTTGATATCGAAGATGAAATGGATTATTCAACAGTTAATGGTTGGGTTCAAGATGAACTTGGTAAAATACCAATGATTGGTGAATCATTCATCTTTAAAAACATTAAAGTTGTTGTCACAAGCGCAGATACAAAAAAGGTCCTAGAAGTTAACGTACATATCGTTAATCTAGAACCTGAACTCACTGAAGAGATTGAATAGAGCTGATAAGCTCTATTTTTTTATAGGATACCTAAAGCACGTAGGATGATGTAGATAAGATAGGAAGCATAAATCAATACAAGGAATGCACCTTCTTTTATATTGATCATTTGACTTGTTACCGCCATAATGATTGCGACTACTGTAATACCTAGCATGATGAATATATCAATAATTACATCACCATTGATTCCAAGAGGAGTTACAATGCCTGATAAACCAAGAATAAAGAGTACATTGAAGATATTTGAACCAACTAAGTTACCAAAAGCAATCTCGTTTTCACCCTTTTTAGCAGCAACAATGGATGTTACCATTTCAGGAAGTGAAGTCCCAATTGCTACAATTGATAATCCAACAAGAGTTGTAGCTTTTGTGAGTGATACACCTACAAGTTCAACAAGAATTGATGTTGCGATTTGTTCAGCACCTTTAGTGACCATATATCCACCTAATGAGACACCTGCAATACCAAGAATTAAGATAATCACTGCTTTTTTCATATCGATGACTGGGATATCATCATTGGAATCATTTTTTCCAGTCTTAATCATCATATAGACATAAACAATAAATGAGATGAGTAGAATGATTGCTTCCCACCAAACAATCCGTGTATCCGCTTGAAAGAATACGGATAAAATCAGAATAAGGACTGAAGAAAAGATAAGATAGGGAAACTCTTTTCTATTCATCGTTTCTGATACTTTAATGGGTCTAGCAAGTGCTGTTAAACCTAGGATCAATGTGATATTAACAATATTAGATCCAATTACATTTCCCATAGCGATATCTGCAGTTGCACCTGGAGCAACTGTTAGAGATGCGACGAAGCTAACAGCAAGTTCAGGTAGAGAAGTACCAAAAGCAACTAAAGTTAAACCGATAACAAGAGGTGATACTTTAAATTTTCGAGCGATTGAACTCGAAGATGAGACGAAAAAGTCAGCACCTTTAACTAAAAAAATAAACCCAACAATGAGTAAAGTAAAACTGATAACGTATTCCATAATATTCATCCTTTCATAAAAAAAACCTACAAGAAAAATTCTTGAAGGTCTTGTTACAAGCATAGCTTGAAATCAACCGGGCTATTTTGCCGTACTGACGATTGATTAATGGGAAACTACTCCCCTTCTTTGAAGATTGTAACATGAATCACATTTGATATCAAGTCATAAAACAAAAAAAGCATCCATTGCTGGATGCTTAATCTGAATTAGTTATTTAACTGAATCTCCTGCGTATTCAAATAAAGTTTTGAGTACTGTGAAATAACCTGAAGTCTTAATTGTAACTCCGGATAAACCGTCAACTAATGTAGTACCATTTAATGATACACCGCGATCAGCGATTGGTTTTAAATCTTTTGACCAACCATTAGCTTTAATATAATCAGTAATGAGATTAGCTTGTTGGAACCATTCAAGAGTTGTTTTACCTGATTTAGTCCAAGCACCATCTGCATATGCATAACCATCAGCACCAACCATACCGTATTCAGCGCCTAATTGTTGTTTAGTTTCTGTCTTCCATACGAATGTACCAGCAGTTTTGCTCGTAGTAGCTTGTAATGTGTCAAGAACTAAAGTATCAATCTTACCTTTTGATGTTAATGTCATTTCAGCGATGTATAGGTCTGATCCTGAGCAATAAATTGCTTGGAATTTACCAGCTTTTGCATTTTCAAGAGCGCGTGTTGCGGCAACTGAATATGCATCTTTAATAGATACGCCAGTGATATTGTCAATAGCTTTTGTTTCAGCATTAACTGTCATAGCATCAACACCATTTTCTAACCAATAAGCTTCGATAGCAGCAGCTTGTTCGAACCATTCTTTACCAATAGCAGAAGAATCCTTCATACCATAGTCATTGCCAAGTTCTTTCTTTGTCTTAGCATTCCATGCGAATGTGTAGTTTGGAGCATCTTCAGTGCCAGTGTTTGTTCTTACACCTTGACGTGTGTCAATATTGTAAGAAGCAATCTTACCTTTTTCAATGGTAACTTCCACAAATACAACTTGTGGTGCGTTTTTGCTAACGCTAACTTCATAACCAACAAATACACCGTCAACGGCATATTCTTTTTCTTTACATGCAAATAGACCTAAAGCAAGTAAAGCAATAAAAAAGAATGCAATCATTTTCTTCATTTATTAAATTCCTCCTAGAATTGTTTCATACGACTATATTATACAATTTTGTCAAGTGATTTGCAACGTATAATTAAATAAAAAAACATAAAAACGTTTACGTAGTTAATAATCACAAATATCTTAATCAATTCGAATTATTATGCTTTTTTTAAGGTGATTTTATGATACAATATTAACGCGGAAAGGTACGTGAATCATGAATAAAGCTTTACTCAATGAAAGACAAAAGAAAATAAGAAACTTCTCTATCATCGCACATATTGACCATGGCAAGTCAACCTTAGCCGATCGACTACTACAAACGACCAATACAGTCAGTAATCGTGAGATGAAAGAACAACTTCTTGACTCGATGGATTTAGAGCGTGAAAGAGGCATTACGATTAAACTTAATGCTGTTGAAATGACTTACCGTTCAAAGAACGGTGAAGATTATATCATGCACTTAATCGATACACCAGGTCATGTTGATTTTACCTATGAAGTATCGCGTTCACTCGCTGCGTGTGAAGGCGCTATTTTAGTTGTAGATGCTGCGCAAGGTATTGAAGCGCAAACACTCGCAAATGTCTATTTAGCAATAGATAATGATTTAGAAATTATACCAGTCA
>JAEWVV010000255.1 GCA_023458995.1 Bacillota bacterium | reverse complement strand
ACCTTGAAGTGCTCTTCCTGAGCGGCCGGCCATCTGCATCATTAAGATAAATGCTTTTTCTGCACTTTGGTAAGAAGGAATCTTATAAAGCATATCTGCAAGAAGGATCCCGACTAACGTGACTTTTGGAAAATCTAGACCTTTAGAAACCATTTGGGTACCAATTAAGATATCCGCTTCCTCATTTCTAAAGTCATTCCAAATCATTTCATGTGCATTTTTAGTTTTCATCATGGCTTTATCCATACGAAGAACTCGAGCTTGAGGTAAAACTTTCTTTAATTGTTCTTCCACATATTCAATCCCAATACCAACCTCTTTAACTTTAGGTTCTTTGCAGACTTCGCAGGTTGAACTAAATTCATGTTCAAAACCACAGTATGGGCATTTAAGGATTTTTTTGTCTTTGTAAAAAACGAGTGAAACATCACAATGCGGACATTTAGGAACATCGCCACAAGATCTACACATCACAAATGGTGCATAACCTTTACGGTTTAAAAGGAGAATGGTTTGTTCTTTCTTTTTCAATCGAAGTTCCATTTTTTCTAAAAGTTCTCTTGAGAAAATGGAATAATGTTTATCCCTTAATTCTTGTTTCATATCAACAAGTGATAGTTTGGGAAGTGTTAAATTAAAGGGTCTTTTTGTAAGTTCGAGTAGTTCGTATTGATTCTTTTCAGCATAATACATTGTCTGAATAGATGGTGTAGCTGAACCTAAAAGAACGGGAATGTCTTTCATTTTTGCACGTTCTAGAATGAGTTCTTTAGCATCATAATAGACCGGTTCTTTTTGGATATAGGATTCATCATGTTCTTCATCCATAATGATCAGTTTTAGGTTACTGATCGGTAGGAAGACTGCACTTCTCGTACCTAAGATAATCTTAGCATCACCTTTAATAATTGATCGATACTCATCATAACGTTCACCCTTTGATAAGCCTGAATGATAGATAGCTACATCATCAAATCGTGACTTAAGACGCTTAGCCATTTGAGGGATCGTTTGGATTTCAGGAACTAAAATTAAGACTCTACCTTTGTTTTTTAGGATGTTTTCGATAATATTTAAATAAACTTCAGTCTTTCCAGATCCAGTAATTCCTTTTAAAAGGAAGACTTGATGATTGGTAGTGGAAGATACTCTATCAACCGCATATGCTTGTTCATCAGTAAGTTTTACCAGTTTATCCTCTAAATCAAATAAATGATTGATTTCTCTTTTAAGATCGACTTCACGCTCAAAGAAAACCTGATGTTTGACAAGTGTTTTAATCATGGAATCAGTTAATCCTAAATCGAGTAATTCTTTTTTCTCAAATGACTTATCTTCAAAACGAATATCATCGAGAACTTGATATGTGCTTGCTTTTATATAGCGATGTTCTTTATTGAAAGTATAATATTTAACTTTATGTTCTGTTTTTTTCTCTTTTATTTCAGTTTCTAACGATAAGGCCTCTTGATCATAAAGTCTTTTTAATCTTGGATAATAGATTTGATCAGATACTTTAAGTCGCCAAATGCCTTGTTTACTAAAATGAACTTTCAAATCAGCTGGTATTTTTTCAGTATTAATGATTCTAGCTACCTTTTGATAAGATACTAAAAGTTCTGGTGGAATCACGGTTTGATAAAGTGCTGAAATCAGTTCAGGACTTCCTTTTGACATGATTTCAATCAACTGAAAGAGTTCATCATTAATGGTTGGGATACTATCCAATACCTCTTTGATTTCCTTGGTCGCTGAATCGGATTCTTCATGAAGACTTACAACAAAACCTAATCTTTCCATGTTACCAAAAGGAACGATCACACGCATTCCACGACTTAAAAAAGCCTCAAATGCTTGAGGTACGATATAATCGTAGAGCTGATTAACTTTTTCATGCTTAATATCAATCACGATTCTTGCGAACATAGACTTCACCATACCTATTATATCATCTCGGTTAGACAAAAAAAGTAACCGAAGTTACTTTATTGTTTTAAGGATTTTATCGATGCGGTTGCCATAGGCAAGCGCTTCATCGTACTTAAAGACGAGATCAGGAATTTTTCTTGTATTCTTAATCTTTTTAGCAAGATCCATACGGATAGCTACCTTTGCTTCTTCAAGTGCATTTTTTGCACGTTCTAAAACTTTGGGATCATCCGATAAAATCGTGTAATAAATATTTGCAAATGATAAATCTTTCGTTACTTTAACTTCTGTTAAGTTAATATAACCAAAACTTTTATCTTTAACTTGAGCATTAACAATCGGTGCAAGTTCTCTCTGAATTAAACTTGCAAGACGATCAGTTGTGATTGACATACTAATCTACCTCAACTTCCTTCATCTGTGATGCTTCGATTATGTCTCCGGTTTTTAAATCATTGTATTTTTCAATCGAAATACCACATTCATAACCATTTTTAACTTCTTTCACATCATCTTTAAACCGTTTGAGTGAAGCAAGTTTTCCTTCATAGACGACAATACCATCTCTGATGACTCTAACGAGTGCATCTCTTTTGATCACACCGTCAGTGACATAACATCCAGCAATCGTCCCAATTTTAGAAATCTTGAAGATGTCTCTAACTTCTACTTGTCCTGTAACAACTTCTTCAAATGTTGGTGCAAGCATACCTTTAAGCGCAGCTTCAATATCTTCTTGAACACGGTAAATAATATTATATAAACGAATTTCAACACCTTGTTGGTCAGCTTCAATTTTCACTGCAGCTGTAGGTCTTACGTTAAAACCGATAACAATCGCATGTGATGCATTTGCTAACGTCACGTCGTTTTCTGTAATCGCACCTACGCTTGATCTGACGACGTTAACATGGAATCCGTTAACATCAATTTTTTCAAGTAAGTTCTTTAAGGCTTCAATGGATCCTTGAACATCACCTTTGATAATGATGTTTAATTCTTTTTCAGTTGATTCCATTTCACCAAACATCTTATCGAGTGAAGCTTTCTTCATGGTTTTCGATTCGGTTTCTCTTTGACGAGATTGACGTTCAAGTGCAATGTCACGTGTGATTCTTTCATCGGTAAACGCCATGAAAATATCACCTGCTTGAGGAACTTCATTTAAACCTGTGACTTCAATAGGTTGTGATGGAATCGCTTCATTATAGCGTTTCTTTAAGTCATCGGTCATGGTTCTTACTTTACCGTAGGTATTACCGATAACGATGTAATCACCAATATGGAGTGTACCTGTTTCAACGATTAAGGTTGCTACTGGGCCTCTACCTTTATCAAGTGATGCTTCAATAACTGTTCCTTTGGCTAAACGTTTAGGATTAGCTTTAAACTCATCAATTTCACTGATTAATTGAATGACATCAAGTAATTCATCAATACCAGTTCTTCTTAATGCAGAAACCATGACATAAGGTGTTTTTCCACCCCATGCTTCTGGAATTAATCCTTTTTCAGATAATTCAGTCATGACGCGGTCTGGATTAGCTTGTGGCTTATCCATTTTATTAACAGCAACGATAATGGGTACTTTAGCTGCTTTCGCATGATCTAGAGCTTCCAATGTTTGTGGCATAACGCCATCGTCTCCTGCAACAACTAAAACAACGATATCGGTTACCTTAGCACCTCTTGCACGCATTTCAGTAAATGCAGCATGTCCTGGGGTGTCAATAAATGTAATAGATTCACCATTACGCGTTACTTGATAAGCACCAATATGTTGGGTAATCCCACCGGCTTCACCTTCAACAACACGTGATTTACGGATTGCATCAAGTAAAGTTGTTTTACCGTGGTCAACGTGTCCCATAACGGTAACGATTGGTGGTCTTTTCACCATATCTTTTGGATCATCGATGATTTCCATTTCATCATAACGTGTGACGTCAGTAATGACTTCGTCTTGTACTTTATAGCCTTCATCTAATGCAATCAGTTCAATCGTATCACGGTCAATCACTTGATTGACTGAAGCCATTAATCCAAGCTGCATTAAGCGTTTAATCATGGCTGCATTTGATAAACCCAGACCTTCTGCGACTTGAGCAACATTCATTTCAGGTTTGAAAACTAAGATTTTTTCGCCTTGAGGTTTGTTATTCTCTTTACGTGGCAGCATCGGTGGTTTCTTGAAATCAGGTTTTCTGTTGGTAATATTCTTTTTAAATTTGTTTACTGGCATAAAATCACTTCCTTCTCTGACTCATCAATAATTGACTAAACCCCCTGTCGGTTATTCCAATCACTTTGATGTCGTCTTTGCCTAAAGACATCGAAATATCAAATGAATTTAATTCTTCAATGACTTCGACTTGGTAAAACTTTGCTTTATCATAAACTTTTTTCTTCGTTGTATGAGAAGCATCTGTTGCTAGAAAGATGAGATGTAACTTCCCCATCCGTAGGGATGAAATCGTTGAATCTGTTCCTACAACAACTTTTCTTGCACGCATTGCTAGTCCAAGTGTATTATTCATGAGCTAGTTTCATCAGTTCCTCATAAATTTCATCAGGAACTTTCACTTCAAGTTTACGATCGAGTGCTTTTGTCTTTTTCGCTAAGACAATAACTTCTTTCGATAGTTTAAGGTATGCACCACGCCCTGGTGCTTTCCCGTTTAAATCAATCGATACAACCCCTTCTTTAGTTGCTGCAATACGAACTAAAGATTTTTTAGGGAGAACTTCTTTGGTAACCACACAACTTCTAAGTGGCACTTTTTTTTCTTTGTTCAAATCTATCACCCCTTAATTAGTACAGGATACCTTCACCCTGTGCCATGGTTTCAGACTTGATATCGATGCTCCAACCACATGCTTGAACAGCAAGTTTGACATTTTGACCAAGTTTACCAATTGCAAGTGACAATTGGTTATCAGGAACGATAGCAAGTGCATTCTTTTCCTTTGGATTAACACGTGTAACAGCAATTACTTCTGCTGGTTGTAGTGCGTTAGCAATTAATTCTTTTTCGTTATCGCTCCAACGGAAGAGGTCAATCTTTTCATCCGATAGTGCTTTAACGATTTCACGAATACGTGAACCACCTTCACCAACGCATGCTCCAATTGGATCGACTTTTGGATCATTGGATTTAACACCAATCTTTGAACGATCACCTGGGTCACGAGAAATACCCATGACTTCAATAATTCCATCTTTAATTTCTGGAATAAAGCTTTCAAGTAAACGAATAATGAGTGATGGATGTGAGCGGGATACGAATACTTTTGGCCATTTTGTTTTCATTTCAACGTCAGAAACATAGACTCTTACATAATCGCCAACATGGAAATTATCTTTGGGTAGTGCTTCTTTCTTTGGGAGTAATGTTGTTAAGTCTTTACCTATATCTAGACGATAATGTTCATCAGTCACATCAATCA
>JAEWVV010000254.1 GCA_023458995.1 Bacillota bacterium | reverse complement strand
CATCTGGTTTGAACTTCTTGATTTTTCTGATGAGTCTTGCTGTTGAGAAAGGTGAATAAATACCAGTTAAACCAGTGATTCGAGTTAAAAAAGCATGGATATTCGTTTCTAAATCAATGCCGAACTTAAAAACATGCGTATCTTTCGTTTTTTTACCTCTTCCGTATAAAACATATGATTCATGGCCATGTGATATCAATTGTTGATGTAACTCTGAGACTATTTTTCCTGTACTCGAGTATTTGTAATTGACATCAATCTGCATTACTTTCATGGTCAATCCCCCTTGTTATTTTCGTAAACGCCTGCATCAATCAAGGATTTTTCACTTGGTGCAGTAATTAAAACAGCTTTTTTAGGACCGTAAAAAACAAATAAACTACCAGCAGCAACTGCGTGTGCACCATGGTCAAGTGCTTGTTTAAAGTCAGAGACTTGTTTTGCTCCACCGCATGCTACAACGGGTATAGAAACAGCTTGACTGATTTCTTGAATCAGGTCTAGGTCGTATCCATCCATCATACCATCATGATCAATGGAGTTAATGATGATTTCTCCAGCACCATATTTTTCCGCTTTTTTAGCAAGTTCAACTGGTGAATCATTTAGTTTATTTGTTCCATCTTTGCTATAACAAACGAATTTACCAAATAAATTACGTTTGACATCGATACTAACAACAACACTTTGCCTTCCTGCAAAAATGGATGCTTCCGTGATGAGTTTGGGATTATCAATGAAAGATGAATTGATAATGACTTTTTCATAACCAATTTTAAAAAGTGTTTTAATCTGATCCATTGTTTTAATCCCACCACCATAAGATAGTGGCATAAACGCTTGAACTGCAATATCTTTAAGTAATTCAAATTGAGGACCTTTGTTAGATTTAGATGCTTTAATATCTAAAACACAAAGTTCATCGACATATTTTCCATTAAATATCTTGACCGCGTTAATCGGATCACCCAAATAACGTGGTTTCTTAAATTGAGTAGTTTTAACAAGATTTTCTTCATCGATTGTTAAGACAGGAATCACACGTGGACGTTTATACATAGGATATCCTCGAGAAATTCTTAAGAATTTTCATGCCGAAATGATGACTTTTCTCTGGATGAAACTGAACGCCATAGATATTTTTATCATGGACTGCAGCACTAAATGTCATACCATACTCACATGTCAAAAGTATATTTTCTTCATTCTTGCATTTCGCATAAAAAGAATGAACAAAATAAAAGCGAAATGAGCCATCTACTTCTTCAAGTATGGGGTCTTTCTGATTCACTTTGATTAGATTCCATCCCATATGAGGTACTTTTAAATTAGCCTCAGGTCGAAAACGGAAATTCTCAAAATCAATAAGTCCAAGACCAGGTAGATGTCCTTCTTCACTTTTCATACCAAGTAACTGCATCCCTAAACAAATACCTAAAATAGGTTTTCTTAAGTTTAATGCAGCTTCTTTTATCACTTTGTCAAGTCCTCTGTCGATTAGATTTTGCATCCCTTGATCAAAAGATCCCACACCAGGAATAATGATGTGGCTTGCATTTAAGATTTCGTATTTATCACCTGTGATGATTGCTTCTAACCCTAAATGTTCGAGCATATTCTTAATCGAACCGACATTTCCCATGTCATAATCAATGATTGCGATCATATTAACGATACTGTCTTCTTTCCATGCCCACAAGTTGTGCAACTTTAATCGCAAATGCAATCAGTTTTGCACTGGACTTATAGTCTTTATATGTCTTGTTGGGTTGATTCATGAGATCGATAAATTCTTTTTTCGTAATCCCTAATTTTTTAGCGACATACTCCATGTCTTTTTGTGCTTGAAGTTCATCATAGGGAGGTTTACTTAATTGTTCTAATGCTTCTTCACGTGTCATTTGACCTGATAAAATAAGACTTGAAAAATGAGCTTTACGCTTATCATAGCCAAACTTCTTAACAAGCCAGTACCCTTCATAAAAACGGGTAAACACACTTTCAAAATGCTTATTAGCATACTTTTCCCAACCAAAACGAGTCTCTAACGTTTTAATCGCTTCTTGTTTGGAATAAGGAATCATATCAAGTGGACGCCAAATACGCATACCTTTAAAAAAACGATAATAAAGACGGAACTTAAACATACCACACATAGGTAGTTCTTTAAGTGGTCTTGTACCAAAACGTTTATGAATATCTTTAATTTGTTTTAAATCGTTTTGATAAACCCATTCATTAGGTTCTCTTACACTTTCAGTTGAGAAATTCCCACCAGTTAAGACATGCTTAATCTTATTTTTTACTGCATAATTGTATAATGCAGCAAAGATTACATGGTCTTGTACAATATCTTGATAAGGAACTTGTGATTTAAAATAAGCGAGCTGTAAATCTTTCATCTCTGGCCAGTTTACGATTTCTGTGTTTAATTCTAGATTAAGTTCTTTAACGAGTTTTTCAATATTTTCAACAGCAACGTTTAACGTCCATCCTGTATCAACAGAAAAAGCTAATGGTCTTAGACCTAAAACTTCTTTTGCATAATAAAGTAATTATGAACTATCTACACCACCGCTAATGCCAATAATACAATCATATTCTTTGTTTTTACCATCTTTTTTAATTCTCTTGACCATTTCTTCTAGTCTTTTTTGGCCGCGTTCATCCGTATGCCAATTTGGTTTTATATTTTGATAAAAATTATTACAATGATCACATTGTCCCTTTTCATCAAAAACTATTTTTGAATCGGTTGTATCCATGACACAGTTACTACAAACCTGATAAGGTCTTTTATCCATACTTGCACCTCTTTCTAGCGTTGCCATACCTTACGGTTGATGTAGTCTGTATAAGATAATATGATTCGAACTACTTTATCTGATACATTAGGCATTTGGTAATCACTAACTGTTCTAAAAGTTAAACCTTTTTGTTCTTTTAATAGAACCAAACCTTGCATAATACGTCCCGGATTAAGTCCAACCATCATGACGGATGCTTCTTCCATCGCTTCAGGTCTTTCATGCGCTTCACGAATGTTTAACGCGGGGAACCCTAAGATTGAGGATTCTTCACTAATCGTGCCACTGTCACTTAATACAGCATAACTATTCATTTGCAAATTAACATAATCATGAAAACCCATAGGCTTCATAATGTGAATGAGTGGGTGAAACTTGATACCTTTTTTGTTAATCATGTTCATTGTTCTTGGATGTGTACTAAAAATAATGGGTTTTTGATACGTTTCAGCAACCAAATTTAAGGATTCTACAAGTCCATTGAAATGAACATCATCATTGATGTTTTCTTCGCGATGCGCAGAGACTACAAAATAACTTTTTGGTTTCAATTCTATTTTTTCAAGAATTGTTGATGCTTTAATTTGGTTAAGATTACTATGAAGAACTTCATACATAGGGCTACCTGTTTTAATGACTTGGTCAGCGGGTAAGCCTTCACGTAGTAAATATTCTCTAGCGATATCACTATAAGTTAAGTTAATATCTGAAATATGATCGACGATTCGTCTATTGGTTTCCTCAGGAACTCTTTGGTCGAAACAACGATTTCCAGCTTCCATATGGAAAATAGGAATGTGTTTACGTTTTGCTGCAATTGCAGATAAACAAGAGTTTGTATCACCTAATACTAAAAGTGCATCCGGATTAAATGTGTTCAACACATCATCCATTTTGATTAGAATGTTACCAATCGTTTCAATCGCTGTACCGGTTGCTGCATTAAGAAAGTAATCAGGCTTCTTCAAATTAAAATCTTTGAAGAATACTTCGTTTAGTTCATAGTCATAATTTTGACCTGTATGAACTAATACATGTTCAATTGCATCTGTACGATCTAATTTCTTAATGACTTCAGAAAGACGAATTATTTCTGGTCTTGTACCAACTACGGTCATCACTTTAAGTTTATTCATGTTAAACCTCCAAAAAAATCGTATCGGGACGATTTTGATCATAAATTTCATTGACCCACATCAAGGTCACCATATCCGTAACACCAATATTTTCGATGTTATGTGTATATCCTGGTGGAATATCAACAACTTCTAATAATTCCCCAGATACATGATATTCAACGATTTCATTCGTGATGACATGTCTAAAACGAATCATACCTTTACCATAAACAACTAAGAACTTTTCATTCTTCGTATGGTGCCAATGGTTTCCTTTAGTTATTCCAGGTTTTGAGATGTTAATGGATACTTGACCACGGTCAAGTGTCTTAATCACTTCGGTAAAAGACCCTCTATGGTCAACATTCATCTTTAAAGGATATTTAAAGTGATCTTTTGGTAAATAGGTAAGATAAGTTGCATAGAGCTTTTTAGTGAGTAAATCATCTGTTCTTGGAATTGATAAGTTTGATCTTGACGCATGAAATGACTTGATCAGTTCAGCAAGTTCACCAAGTTTAATGGGATGAACTGGGCTAACTTCTTGAAAAACTGTATCTGAACCAGATTCTATCAGTTGAGATATAGATGCTATGAGATCATCAATATAAAATAGGTTTAGTTCATTGTCTGGATTTGAGATTGAAATGGGGATATCATGAGTAATGTTATAACAGAAAGTTGCAACCACGCTGTTATAATTGGGTCTACACCATT
>JAEWVV010000253.1 GCA_023458995.1 Bacillota bacterium | reverse complement strand
CTCGAGAGGTCTTGCAACATGAAGCATCCCATGAATGACTTGTTCAATGATTTGTTTTTTCATTTTTTAAATCTCCTTAGAAAAAATGACATATTTTCATATGTCAATTGGTCTTACTTATATTGATTCATTGATGCTAAAATTTGACGAACTTGCTTTTCAGAAGGTGTTCTACCCATTTGACGCATCATTTCGCGAATCATTTTTTCATTTACTGGAGGATTCTTTTCCAAATACTTCTTAAACCATGTGCGTGCTAGTAAAAAACCAACAACGCCACCTACAAGAAGTAATCCAATTAAAATTAAGACAAATGCCCACCAAGCTAAATTGATCATAGTCATGCACCTCACTTATGCTAACCATATTTTACTTGATAAAACTATAAATTACAAGCGATATTTCTTGTTATTGACATAATCACACAATTTCATTTATAATGAGTCATACGATATAAGGATGGGGTGACCGATTTGGATTTATTTTTTGATTTTATCTTACAATCTGTGGGTTACTTTATAACCTCTTATTTTCTTTTTAGTGTTTTTGGTAGAAGAAAAAAAGTGGGTTATGGGTTACTCTTGGTTCTCTTTTTGTCCAATTTGCTCCCTGTGATAAGAGCATATCCAACACTTGAACTCAAACAATTCATTCTTGTTCTCGTCTATCAAGTAGGTCCTGTCTTCTTTGCTCTATTAATATTCGCATCAATCACTGGTGGAATCCCTTTAATCAAGATTAAACGACGTAAATTCTTAAAGAGTATCCCAACATCAATCCAAACCAAGCAAATGAATAAACGTACATCTATTCTTGTCATCCTAGCATCAATTGTTGCAGGTGGTACAGCTTATTTCATCTTTCATGATATCACGTTTTATTTGATCTTAGTATTTGCAGTCATTGGACTTATTTTTGGATTACTACTTCTTTTTAATTCAGCAAAGATTACAAAAGAACGTGTCATTCTTATTGTGGGTAGAAACAAAGAAAAGTTCTATAGTTATGATATTCCCTTGTCTTCTTATAAAGTAGAAATTAATGATTTCTTTAAAGATGATCGTTATATCATTGATCCAATCGGCGAAGTAAATATCACAACTAACGATAAAAAGATTGAAAAAGATTATCTTTACTGGCTAGCAACAGGTGAAAAAGTATCGATTGAAAAACCTTTATATGAACTGAATATTCTTTCGTACCAAGATGATCTTGATCTCTTTGAAAAATATCATATTAAGCACGTTTGGTTTAATGAACTAAGTTCAGGTAAACTTGAAAAAATAAAAGAAAAAGTAATTAAATAATAGAGAAAAAGGGCAAATTTTTTGTCCTTTTATTTTTGATAAATTGAGATTCTTTTAATACCATATGTCTTATCTTTAATTTTTTCGAGTGACTTAATACTCTTTGGTAAGACAACCTTTTTATCTGATTCACAGATTACATAGCCATCTTCTTTGATGAATGGTTCAAGTTTTTGAATTACTTCTTCATAGACATTCATCTGATAGGGTGGATCTAAGAAAATATAATCAAATGCTAGACCATCGAGATTTTCAATGAATTTATCATACGTCATCTTATGAATCGATGCTTTTGATTCTTCTTTTAGCATCTTAATATTCTTTTCAATGGTTTTTATAGCACTTAGATTAGAATCGACAAAATAGGTCTTTTCTGCCCCTCTAGAGATTGCTTCTATACCGTATGCACCTGAACCTGCAAAAAGGTCTAAAACAGTACCTTTACACTGATTTTCAAGCATATTAAAGACAGCAACCTTGACCATATCAGCTGTTTCTCTTGTTGTATCTACCATTACACGGTCAATCATTCTACCGCGATGTGTTCCACCGACGATACGCATTACTGTGCTTGATATCCTGCTTTAATAAGTGATTGTTTAGCTTTTTCTAAATCACTATCTTTTTTTAGATTGACACTTTTATCTTTTAAATCTACTGTGGCTTGAATACCATCAATCATGAGTTGCTTTTGAATCTTCATCACGCAGTGGTTGCATGACATATCGGGTACGATTACTTTCATTTTTTATTCCTCCGTTTTATACTTGAATTTAAAGAGTTTAAGTGATAATGCATTTAATACAACCATGATACTTGAGAATCCCATACCGATTCCAGCAAGTGATGGATTTAATAACCCAATCGCTGCCAGTGGAATCATAATGATATTATAACTGAAAGCCCATAAAAAATTCATATAGATGTTTTTCAGAGTTGCAAGTGATAAATCAATCGCTTTAATAACAAGCCCTAAATCTAAGTGCATCAGTGTTAGATCGGATGTATCGATTGCGATATCAGATCCACTACCGACTGCAAACCCAACATCAGCCATTTTTAGAGCAGGAGCATCATTAATACCATCACCAACAAAGGCTACAATCTTGTTTTCACTTTGAATTTGTCTGATTTTTTCAGCTTTTTCATGAGGTAAAACCTCATAGAATAGATGTTCGATACCAAGTTCATTTCCAATATAGCGTGCAGTGAGTTCCTGGTCACCTGTGATCATATAAGGTATAATTCCACGTCGTTTTAATTCAGTAATGACCGATTTTGCAGAAGGTTTAATCGGATCTTCAACTGCAAGCATGTGTGAAATTTCCCTATCGATTGCTGTAAAGAAGACTGTTTTCCCTTGTCTTAAATACGTATCACCCTCATAAGAACTCATGTCTAGGTTTAAATCATTCATCAACTGTTTTGAACCAACATAAACCATTTTTCCATTTACTTCTCCTTTGATTCCCTTACCAAGAAGGACTTCAAAGTTTTTTACATCATATAAATCTCCATCGTAAGCATCGGTGATTGCCTTTGCGATTGGGTGGTTGGAGTGTTTTTCAAGGGATGCTGCATAGACTAATGTTTCTTTATCTCCGGTGATTTCAGTAAGTTCAGGATGTCCTTTTGTAAGTGTTCCTGTTTTATCGAATGCAATCGCACTAATTTTATTCGCGATTTCAAAGAACTCTCCACCTTTATATAGAATACCCTCTTTAAAAGCAATACCAGATCCTACAGAAACAGATGTAGGAGTTGCAAGACCTAATGCACAAGGACAACTAATGACAAGAACTGCAATCGCTGGTGCAAATGCGATATTCGCACTTGAACCACCTTCTACGAAGAATACCCAGATAAGGAATGTGACAATCGAGATTAAGACAACAACTGGTACGAAGAGTTGAGCAATTTTATCAGCGATACGCTGTGCTTTAGGTTTGATTAATGCTGTATCTTCAACAGTTTGGATGATATGAGATAATACGGTATCTGAACCAACCGCTGTGACTAAAATCTCTAACGTGTTTAAAATGTTCATGGTCGAACCAATCACTTTGTCGCCTTCTTTTTTTAAGGCTGGCATAGGTTCACCTGTGATCATCGCTTCATCAATATAGGATTCACCAGTTAATATAATGCCATCTAGAGGTACTTTTTCATTAGCGAGTACAACGATTTTCTCACCTTTATCAATTTGATCAAGGGGTACTAATACTTCTTTTCCATCACGGATGACACGCGCTTCTTTAGCACCTAAACTAATCAATGATTGAAGTGCATCCGATGTTTTTTCTTTAACTCTGTTTTCAAAGAAATTGCCGATTAATACCATTAAAATAATGACTGCAGTTGTTTCAAAATAGAGTTCAGGCATCACGTGTGTGCCATGAGGTTTAAAGGTAAGTGTTTCAATGATACTGTAGATATAAGCAGAGCTGGTCCCAATAACAACTAAAACATCCATCCCTAAACTTTTTCCTTTAATTTGATGATAAGCAGAGATAAAAAATCTTCTACCAACAAGGAAAAGCACAGGTGTTGATATCGCCCATTGGACATATCCGTTCATTAAAAACTCGGGAACCCAAATGGGTAGACCTAGATGATTGAACATTGTCCAAAGTAATGGAAGTGATAATATCCCAGCTAAAATGAGATCAATGATATCTTTTTTCTTTGCTTTTTGCTGTTCTTCATTATTAAAAATCGGATAATAACCGATAATTCTTAAGTGATCTCCTAGTTTTTGCTCATCATATTGACTTTCATCATAATTGAAAATGACTTTCTTTGATGTAACAAGCACTTTTGCATCGACATCATCTAATGTTTCAAAATAGGATTCGATTGATTTTGCACATTGTGCACAGGTTATATTGCTGACTTTAATTGTTTTTCTCATGTTTACCAAATCCTTTCAAAAGCTCGTGTGCATGTGCAATCATTTCTCTGACATCATAATCGTGTAATCTATAATAGACCATTCTCCCTTTTCGTTCACTTTTAACAATGTTATATTGTTTTAAGAATTTCATTTGATGTGAAATTGCACTTTTAGAAACTCCAAGTAGTGAACCTAAATCACAGACACAAAGGTCATGATCTTTAATCGCTTCTAAAATCTTTAAACGTGAAGGATCATTTAATATTTTAAATATATCTGCCATGTTTTTAAACTCATCATCATGATAAAGCGTCTTCTTAACTTCAGTTAACGTTTCTTCATGAAAGATTTGACATTGGCAATGTTCGCCACAAGATTTCATCTTAATCTCCTTCAGTTGAGCAATCACTCAACTATAATATACACTATTTTAAAAATGAATGCAAAAAAAACACACCGAAGTGTGTTAATTTGCTAGGATTTCTTGAACTTTCTTTTGATCAAGTTTCTTGATAACCGCAAGCATTAACTTAACGGTGTTTTCATAATCATCATAATGAATGATTGATGTATGCGAATGCATATAACGTGTTGGAATACCCATTGAAAGTGAAGCTGCACCTTTATGTGCTAAATGCATATGTCCTGCATCTGTTCTGCCACCTGTGATGAAAGCTTCTTGATAAGGAATATTTTCTTCTTTAGCAACATCAATCACAAATTGTCTTAAAGCTTGATGGGGTACTAAACCTGCATCATATAGCAAGATTTGAGGACCTTTACCAAGTGATTGTTCTTGAGATTCACCACCTGGAACATCATTGGCTAAACCTGTATCAACCGCAATTGCAATCTCAGGTGCGACTACAAATGCACTTGTCTTTGCACCTCTTAAGCCGACTTCTTCTTGTACTGTAAATGTACCAAAGAGTTGGTTTGTATCATTTTTACCTAAACGTTTTAAAACTTCAATAACAACCGCACTACCAATTCTATTATCCCAAGCTTTGCCGAGTAAATATTTATCGTTACCAAGAACTTGAAATTCGCTATGAGGAACAACCATGTTACCTGGTTCAACACCGAGTTTTTCAGCTTCTTCTTTACTTGAAACACCTAAGTCTAGATACATTGTTTGAATATCGATTGCTATATTTCTCTTGTCTTGTGGAATGATGTGCGGAGGTTTAACGCCAGTAACACCTAAGACGATACCCTTCCTTGTATGAATTTCCCATACTTGAGCAAGCATCACTTGTGAGAACCAACCACCAAGCGTTTGAAATTTAACAAAGCCTTCTTTTGTGATTTGTGTCACGAGTAAACCAACTTCATCCATGTGACCCGCAATCATGACACGTGGACCTGTTTGACCTAATTGACCAATGACAGATCCTAAATTGTCATAACTAAGATTTTCAACAACATCTTTTATTTCGTTTGTAATAAGCGCGCTGACTTTTTTTTCATTGCCAGGAACACCAGCAACCGTCGATAGTTTTTTAAGTAATTCGTATTCTTTTTTCACGTCTAATCCTCTTTTCATTTCGTGATATTATAACATGATTTTTGGCAAAATAAAAGCCTAGAAAGCTGTGAGAACGAGTTACGTTCTAAAATTGGTGTCGACTTGTCAGAGTTTCGAGATTACCAATAAGGTACACACCCACGCTGTTAGACACCGCTTCAATACAATTTGGGTTCCACGGCTGCTTCCTAGGTTCAACTTAACTATATCACCAAGATTGAATCTTGTCAAGTAAATAAGAAAGCGCTATCATCGTCTATTGATTAATAAGCATTCCTTTGGAATGATTAGTAATAAACGGAGATTCGCACGAAATGGCCATGATGCACCAAAAGGGAGAGTAAAAGTTCTCGTATTTTTGATTCAATCATATAATCAACATTAATTGAGGGCATGTCAACTCTAACCGTTAAATAACCATCATCACTTAAATCATCCAAGCGTGTGACTTGGTAATCTTCTGTAAATGCTTCAAGTTCTTCTTCGAGTTCAAAGTAGACAATCATGCTGATAATGACTTTCGTTTTTATCTCAAGTTCTTTTAAAAGTCCAGCCAAACTTTGAGCGCGTGAAATGATATACTCAGGTCTGTGGAAAAAGTTTTTTTCATACAATTCTTTATTTGGGTCTTCACTAAGATCCATGGAAACTGCCATTTTGAATTTAGCTTCCAAATACGTCTTAAACTTATCGGCTCTTTTCTTGTCACGTTTATGGAAATCAGCATAAATATGTACTGTATCTTTACCTGATGTATACTCAGTTATTAAAAATTTAAACCAGTTAGCATACATTAAAATATCTTTAAACTGTTTATTAAACTGATCGAGCTTGACACGAATGACAAAATGACCCGATAAGACAAACGATTCATTATAGACAAGTGGTTCAAATAAAGCATTTGCGAATACTTCCATTTGCATATCAGGATCATAATAATGGTAACTATCGTATGCGACACGTTGGAAATACTTAATCAGTTCAACTGTTGAAACGATTAAACCAATGAATAACATAGACCCAGCGAGTGAATATTGCCATACATCAGGAAAATCTGATCTAAAGATTAAATAAATGACTGGTAAAAATAAACTGATAACAAATGTTCTAAATGTCGATGTAAATCCTTTTTTAAATAGCATCCATGCGAGTACAAAGAGCATGATGACATTGTAGAAAACAAAGAAGTTAAACCATGAGAAATTATCTAATGTATTTGCAATATTGTTAATTCCATTAATAAATAAGAAAATTCCTAATGTGATAAGGACAAGCATAACGATTTGTCTAGAATGTAAGTACCATGACTTGGTGTAGAGTTTTCTTGCTTGAGGTAAGTGATAAAAGTTTTTCATTTCTTTTTGATAACTGAAAAACGGCCAATAAGATCCGCGTAAACTAAAATTGATCGGCAAGACGTTTTCATCACTCATTTTTTTAGATAAATACTCTTCAAAACTCGATAATGGATTTAAAACAAATAATAAAGTACCGACAATAATAAAGGGCAAATGATAAGAACGGTCTAAAAAAAAGAGGAAGATAAACGTGATCACTCCATAAATAGATGCAATAATTAATTTAGGAACTCCAGCAAACACATAAATACCTACATAAACAAGACTGACAATCGCAGAAATCATAAAAATGCCTTGACCTCTTAAATTTAAGAGAATTAAGGCTAACGGCATCATGATGAAGATGAGAATGGTTAGTGAACCTGCAATTGCAATTCGTCTTTTCATATTAAACCCCACACATTAATTATACAAAAAAAAGGCGGTTTTTACCACCTTTTTCAGACTGTTGAAAAAGTACTTTTTATTGAGAAAGGTACTTTTTTTGTTTATGATTAAAAAGTTATCCACAAAGTTGTGAGAATTATCCCATAAATCTTATCAACGCTTCTTTTATTTTATAAAAT
>JAEWVV010000252.1 GCA_023458995.1 Bacillota bacterium | reverse complement strand
TAAAACAGATGATAAGAGGATCAAGATAAATAGCAGGATAAACCCGATCGCAATGGCGTACCAAAATACTTTTGTTGTGTCTTTTTTCTTCTTCATAGTCATTTCCTTCTTTCCTTATCATGATTATATCATTATTTTCATGAGATAAGAAGGATATAATTTTAGAGTTTTATCCGTTTTCCATCCTTGATGGAGTAGAACTCATCTTTTCCAATAATGATATGATCAACAAGATCGATACACATCAATTGAGAGGCTTGCATTAATTTGTCTGTTGCAAGCAAATCCGCCTTAGAAGGTGTTGAATCTCCTGTTGGATGATTATGGACAAAAACGACTGCAGATGCGGATAATTTAATCGCTGTTTTAAAGATTTCTCTTGGGTGAATAAGTGTTTGATTGATTGTACCAATAAAGATGGTTTCCTCAGTGATCAGTTCACTTTTGATGTTTAAATATAGGACTTTAAAATGTTCTTGCATCAAATGAGACATTTCTGATGCTAGATGATGATAAACATCATAGGCAGATTTAATAGTTAGTCTTGATTTTCTTTTTACTTGAGATAGTCTTTTACCGAGTTCTATTGCCGCAATCAGTGTACAAGCTTTAGCCTCTTTAATACCTCTAATTCCCATAAGTTCAAATACGGTCATTCTTTTTAAGTCTTCCAGTGAATTTAAGTGATAAAGAACTTGTTTTGATAAATCAATCACAGATAAATCAGAATCACCTGTTCTAAGTAGAATTGCTACTAATTCTTCATTTGATAAAGATTCTGGTCCTTTTTCAATTAATCTTTCTCTTGGCCTTTCTTCTTTTGGCATTTCCTTAACAAAGTACATAAAAAAACCTCCTCTATCTTATGATAGAAAAGGTTATTCTCATTTACTTTATTCCCATTCAATCGTTCCTGGTGGTTTTGATGTAATATCATAGACAACCCGGTTGATTCCTCTTACCTCATTGGTCATCCGGTTTGAGATTTTCTGTAAGATTGGATATGGAATATGTGCAACATCTGCAGTCATCCCATCAACCGATGTCACGGCTCGAATGACTAAGACATGATCATAAGTTCTCATATCTCCCATCACTCCAACCGTTTTAAGTGGTGTAAGTACGGTGAAGTATTGCCAAATGGATTGATCAAGTTGATGATTTTTAATTTCTTCACGAAGGATATCATCAGTTTCTTGAACGATTCTAATTTTATCAGGTGTGATATCACCTAGAATCCTGATCGCAAGCCCAGGACCTGGAAAAGGTTGTCGGTTAACAATATTTTCTGGTAATCCTAAAGCAAGTCCTAATTGTCTGACCTCATCTTTAAAGAGTTTATTTAAAGGTTCAATTAATGTAAGTTTCATATCCTTAGGTAGTCCACCTACATTGTGATGTGATTTAATGGTTTGAGCTGTTTTTGTACCTGATTCAATGACATCGGTATAAAGTGTTCCTTGTGCTAGAAATGAAGCATTTTTAAGCTTAGATACTTGCTCTTCAAAGACACGAATAAATGCTTCTCCAATGATTTTTCTTTTTTGTTCAGGCTCAGAAACACCTTTTAATAAATTTAAGAAGCGATCTTTAGCATCAATCGTAATCAAATTCATCTGATACCGATTTTTAAATGTTTCTTGAACTTCTTGTGCTTCATTTTTTCTAAGTAACCCATGGTCTACAAAGATAGGTGTAAACTTATCACCTAAAATATGATGAAGTAGGGCTGCAACTACCGATGAATCGACACCACCAGATAGCGCACAAATCACATGTCTTTCACCTACTAAAGCTTTGATCTCTTTTGTCTTTTCTTCGATAAAGTGAGGCATAGTCCAGTTTTTTATCCCACCACAAATATCAATTGCAAAATGACTTAGCATCTCCAGACCAAATGCGGTATGCCTTACTTCAGGATGAAACTGAATACCATAAATCTTTTTCTCTAAGTTTCCCATCATGGCATATGCTGTTGTTTTAGATTTTGCGAGATTGATAAATCCTTTAGGAAGTTTAGTCACCTGATCCCCATGACTCATCCAAACAGAAAATGCATTTGGTAATCCTTGGGTGAGTAAACTGTTTTGAATCACATTCATTTCAGTTAAACCATATTCTTTATTGTCATGTGCTTCAACCATCCCACCGAGCGTATATGCAAGAAGCTGCATCCCATAACAAATGCCTAAAACAGGTTTACCGCTTTTTAAAATACTTTCATCAAGTTTAGGCGCATCTTTTTCGTAAACTGAATTAGGTCCTCCTGAAAGAATAAATCCAAGTATTTCATCAAAATCAAGTGTTTTTAAATCATCAGGATGAATAAGCTCTGCATACACATTTAAGTCTCTGATACGTCTTACGATCAACTGATTGTACTGTGAACCATAATCGATCACTATGATTTTTTTATTCATGATAATTTGGAGCCTCCTTGATGTTATCGACATCATGGGGGTGTGATTCTTTTAAACCAGCATTTGATATCTTAACAAACTGTGCTTTTTCTTTAAGTTCTAGAATTGTTTCACATCCACAGTATCCCATACCAGAACGAAGACCACCCATCAGTTGATGAATGACATCTTTGATTTCACCTTTATAAGATACGGTTGCTTCAATACCTTCTGGAACTAATTTCTTAAGTTCTTTAACTCCACCTTGAAAGTATCTGTCTGATGATCCTTTCTTCATGGCAGACAGTGAACCCATACCTATATATGATTTTACGTATTTACCGTTGATATTTAAGACTTCACCTGGCGTTTCTTTCGTACCTGCAAGAAGTCCCCCTAACATCACAGAATCCGCTCCAGCAGCTAATGCTTTCGTAATATCACCCGATAACTTAATACCACCATCAGCAATGATACCTATCTCATATTGTCTAGCGACTTGATAAACATCATTAATCGCTGTTAATTGAGGTACACCAACACCTGCAACAACTCTTGTAGTGCAAATTGAACCAGGACCAACACCGACTTTAATCGCGGATGCTCCTGCATAGATTAAATCAATGGCTGCTTGTGCAGTCACTACGTTTCCACCGATGATATCTAGGTTTGGGAAAAGTGCTCTAATTTGTTTAATCGTCTCAATAACACCCTTAGAATGACCGTGAGCACTATCAACAGCAATGATATCAACTCCAGCTTCATAAAGCTTATTCACACGGTCATAAGTATCTTTTCCAACACCGACAGCTGCACCGACTCTAAGATTTCCGTTCGTATCAAGACACGCATCTTTATCAGATTCAAGAACAATTTCTTTTTTTACTTTTAAAACCATTGCAGCTTGTTCTTCAACTGTCATATTTTTATGGATGATACCAAGTCCACCAAGTTTTGCTAAAGCAATAGCCATTTCGTATTCAGTAACTGTATCCATAGCAGCTGACAAAACAGGAATGTTTAACGTAATCTTTTTTGTTAATCTTGTATGTAAAATCGTATCGATTGGAACGACTTTAGAATAACTTGGAACAAGCAAAAGATCGTCAAACGTATAAGCTTCTTTAATAACTTTTCCATTGAGCATGGTTATTTACCTCACTAGTTTTCTTTAGTTTATATCAAGAACTATGATAGTTCAAGTGCAAATTTGATGAAAATAAAAAAACATAGGTTTCCTATGCTTTTTTGTGATTATAAAACGCTACTGGTAGATATGTGATTTGAATAAGTAATGCAATGGAGATAACAAATCCAATTACCCAAAAGTCACCAAGAAATTGAAAGATTGGGGCAACCTCTCCTGGTATTTCTCTTAAAAAGAGATGGTTTGAATCAAGTAGATAATTAATCGGATACATGACTGCTGCATAAATCAGTAAAATTAAACTTGATTTTAAGATATCCTTGTAGGTTATCTTTAGACCACAAACGATAAGTAAATAGAGATTACCCACTAAAAATAAACCATGATTTCCGAAGTAATGAATATATCTAAAATGAGGGAAGTTATAGGTTAGATCAGCAACCGTTAAACTGATCAGTGATCCAATAATTGCCCACGGGAAGATGACTTTAAATGATTTTTCTGATTTAGTCCATAACGTATAAGATGTCACATACATCGCTATTGCACATACACCAAAAGGAAGGAGTGAGGTTTGAAAACCACCTTGAAGTAAACTCCAAATATAGAATGTCACTTCCATTGTTACCATCAGTATGGCTACAGTTCTTCTTAAGATTAAATCGAGTCTATCTGTTATCTTATCTTTTAAAACAACCAAAACGATAATCAGTATAACAAAAAAAAGAATTGCGAAACCATGAGATAATCCAAACCACTTAAATCCTTGATAGGTATCATTAAACATGTTAGACCCTCCTTTTATACGTTCATTATAAAAGAAAAAGTAGCAAGTTGTATCAACCACCTACTTAAATTAAACTAAATTAACATGTTCTGTAATAATGTTTTTTAATATAACCAACAAAATGTAGTGAACCGCAAATGAGTAATACTGTATCTGCAGACATTTCTTTTTTAAGCTTTTCTATTGCATTCATTGCATTAGGAATGTATTGGTAGTCTCTTGCAATCTCTTCTAATCCAACAAAACGTGGATCAGGAAATGTAGTGATCACAATTCTTTTAGCAAACTTTTTGGTCCGTTCAAGCATCCCTGTAATATCTTTATCGCCTAAAGCTGAAAATAAGATCCAAATTTCTTTATCCTTAAATGTTGAAGTTGCAACATCAGCAAGTGCATCAATTGCATGTGTGTTGTGTGCGCCATCAATATAGACTTGAAAATCAATTTCTTCTAAACGTCCACTCCAAAGTGTCTTTTTTAACGCTTTTAAAATAACTTCAGTTGTAATATCCTTGAATAGGTACTTAATCGCGTGAACGCTTAATAAAGAGTTCAAAATTTGATAAGACCCTTTAAGTGATACTTGGTAGATTGTTCCCTTTGACTCATAAATGAGTGGGTCATCTAAGATCACATGAACATCATCTTTTTTAACAAACTCGTAAGTGGCACCAACCTTATCACAATATTCAACAAAATAAGGATGAAGTGATGGGTCAACAGATGTAATCAAATGATTTCCTTTTTTCAAAATACCTAATTTATTCGATGCAATCGATTCTAAGGTGTTACCAAGTTGTTTCATATGGTCAAAACCAATCGATGTAATCAGTGATAAATCGTAATTCAAAATGTTGGTAGCATCCAAAAGCCCGCCTAAGCCAACTTCCATCACCATGACATCAACATTCATCTTTTTAAAATAAAGCATGCTAACAAGTGTTAAAAGCTCAAAAAATGATAGTTTTTCACCATAACTCTTTTCAAATTCAAGATTGAACTGATAGATCTGATTGATAAGTTCTAAAAGATCCTTATCAAGAATTTCAGTCATTTGGAAACGAATACGTTCATTAAAATGAACCAAATAAGGAGAGGTATAGGTACCAACCTTATACCCCGCCTCAATTAAGATTTGACTGACGTAACTACATACTGAACCC
>JAEWVV010000251.1 GCA_023458995.1 Bacillota bacterium | reverse complement strand
GAGATAAACCACGACAATCATGATTGGAATCATGAATACTCTTGTGAGTGTTAATTTATTTGCTGTTGTCATCTAAAAAATTCAGCCCCTTATCTATAGTTATTTTACCATAATATTCTCTTTACTGTTGCAATTTTTACACGCTTTTGATACAATGGTTTTGCACGTATGGGAGGTGAAATTGTGGCAAATATCAAACAGCAAATCAAACGTAACAAAACCAATGAAAAACGTCGTTTAAATAACGCTTCTTTTAAGTCATCTGTCAAAACTGCAGTTAAAGCAGTCGAACAAGCTTGTTTAGCTAATGATAAAGAAAAAGCTATCGTAGCATTGTCTTTTGCTCATAAGAAATTAGACAAGGGTCTTGCTAAAGGCATATTCCATTCAAACTTTGTCTCTAGACATAAGTCAGCACTTGCAACTAAAGTAAACACCCTTTAAAAAAATCAGACACAGTGTGTCTTTTTTTTTCAACTATTTTCGATTTCTAAATTCCCACCCTTTTGAGCGATGTAACGAACGTGTGGTAAACGTATACCAGATAAACCGTATGTTCCATTATATCCAATTTTATTGATATAATGCTTGATATTGTTTTTCTCTTCGGCCATTTTTAGAAGTGCTTCATAGGTTGCTTTAATATCATCTAAAGCACGGTGCGTGTTTTTAACTTCGACACCGTATGTTTGAACACATGAATCCAGTTTATGTGGGAAACGATGACGATCTTTATAGAGAGCCATAACGTCTAACACATCGTTTTTAATTGAAAAGAATGTGTTCCAATGTCTTCTAAATAATGTTTGTAAGAAGAGTAAGTCAAACTGAATGTTATAAGCAATGAGCAATGTTTTCTCATTTTGATATAAATCAAAGAAACGGTGAAAAGCTTCTTGTTGGCTAACACCATGTCTTAATAGCATATCATCTGTAATATGAGTAATTTCAATAATTTTATCAGGAAGTGGACGACTTGGAATAACTAAAAGAGACAACTCTTTAGTAATCTCAAGTTGTCCTTCTTTTTTTTCAAGTAGGATTGCTCCTATTTCAATAATTTCATCCGTCATTCCATTAAGTCCTGTTGTTTCAAAGTCAAACAGTAATACGCGTTCATGATCAAACATGTTATGCTCCTAACAGGTAAAGTTCTAGTCCTAATTTTTTATCAATTTTGCCACTCTTAATATCGTAATCCAATTTAGATAATTTTTTTAAATGATTTTCGAGTTGATTAAATGGAATTGTTTGTGCATTTTTTACTAAGTAGTAAGCACGACCACTCTTGATGTGGAAATGTTCTGCAATTTGTTCTTGACGATAACCCTTATCAAGAAGTAACTTTGTATGCATCAGTTCTCTTACTTTTGCGACGATATTATTTAAAATACGCAAGGGATCTTCATTTCTTGCAACAAGATCATAGAATATTTCAATGGTCTTCGTTTGGTTTTTAGATAAAAGTGCATTCGTTAATTCAAAGATATTTTCTTCTAAGTTTCTTGAAACAAGAAGTAAAACAGCACGTTCAGTGATTTCCTTTGTTTCATATGCAAAAAGCATTAACTTTTCAGCTTCTTGATTGATTAAATTAAAATCAAGATTTGTTCTTTCTAAGAGTGCCTCAATCGCATCATCAGTGATGGTGTAGCTATACTTCTTAAACATATTTTTAATGAAGTCTGGATAATCTTTTTTATCCATGTCTTTAACTTTTTCAATAAATGCATACTTAAAAAGTGCCGCTCCTAAAGTTGATGTTTCTGGGAGTAATTCATTCATCACGACAATAACAACCACATCTGGATTTGGCTTTTCAAAATAGTTTAAATAATTTTGTAAAACATATTCGTCTGCTTTTTCAAGTTCTTGAATATTTCGGACGATGATGACTTTCTTCTCTGCAAAAAAAGATACCGTCTGTAAGTCTTCAAGGACGTCGTCATATGAGTTTTCAAGTAAATCGTACTTGACGATATTGAAAGGATCGACATTAAGTTCCTTGACTTTTTCTTCGACGGCATGATTTAGCAGAAAATCGTTGTTGCTGTAATATAAGTAGATGGACTCAGCCATACATACGCCTCCTAACCTCTATTAAATATTGTACCAAAAATGACCTTAAAAAGGTAGATACAATTGCCATTTTACTTTCTTTTTTGTCGGGTTATAAATGATTGTGCCATGCATATCTGTACGATAAATCACAATATATTCTTTGTTTAATCTTCTGATTACTTCGTCATGAGGAAATGCGTACTTATTATCTCTACCAACCGAGATAACCGCGATCTTAGGGTCAACCAAAGCTAAAAATGGGGGAGATGTTGAGGTAAGTGATCCATGATGAGATACTTTTAAAACATCACTTTTTAGTTTTTTACCATAGGTTTCAATCAGTTTATTTTCACTTTCTTTTTCGATATCACCTGTTAATAAAAATGTATATTCACCAATCTTTGTTTGAATCACTATGGATGAATCGTTTGTTGATTGACTCTCACCAAGAGGTGCTAATACATTAAGTTTTACTTTTCCACATGTAAATATGTCTCCTGATTTTGCATAGAGTTTTTTCTTCTTATAGGGAGGGTAGCCTGAGTCTTCACTGGATAAAACGAGATAATCGACTCTGAATGTTTTAATTAAATCTTCTGCTTCACTGATATGGTCATAATCACTATGTGTAAGGATTAAATAATCAATCTTTTGAATTCCATGATTTTTGATATAGTTATTAATCCCTTGATATGCATCTATTACTGCAACACATCCATTTGATTTAATGATGGTAGAATCACCTTGTCCGACATCCAAAAATGTAATGGATGTGTCATTTATATTGATCAAACGAAAAACTATAAATAAAAAAATACCGAGTAAACCAAGCATACTTCTTTTTGTTATTGATTGAGATATCAAAATCAATATCCAAAATACAAAATAGATCACAACCATAAATCCTTCTTGACTACCGGTAACAACCGGATAAGAAAATGACTCAAGTAGAAAAAGAATCTCCTCAATCACCATAAAGAGTTCACTTAGAACCGGATTTAATTCAGGAAGAATAAATACAAGAAATGAACCCAGCATAAATGCTCCCGCTAAAGGATAAGATAATAGAGGTAACAAGATGATCTGAAGAACATTAAAAGCATTTTGAAAGGGCAGTAAAATAAGAAATACAATCCATCCCATCACACATCTTTTGATAAAACCATGATACCTGCGATAAAGTGGTTCTAATAATCTCAATCCTGTGATGATGATATAAATCATGAAAAGTTCTTTAGACATCAGATTATGATAATCAAAAAGAATCAAACAAAAAAATGTGACCTGTATCAGTTCAAGTGGTGATTTTCTCAGTTCAAAATACTCATTGATAAATAATAGTATTGCCATGATCAGTAATCTATTTACACCAAGATCAAAACGGTGCAGATATGAAAACATAAGATAGATTCCTATTACTGCTATCTTTTGAATCATGTTTGGAACGTTTAACACATAAAAAATCTTTTTGATGACAACGACTAAAATATAGAGATGTATTCCAGAAAGTGATAAGAGATGTAGGATACCAAGAGACTGAAAACTATCTTCTGTTTCCTCACTCATATCGATTCCAAACATCATAAAATAGACATAAGGTGATAAATCTAAAGACTCATATTCATCCACAATTTTTTCTCTTAAAGTATAAATATTTGCTTTATGTTTAATCTCACCAATATCAATAATTTTTAATTTACCAGATATCCCTTTACTCAAGTAATACTCTTTTGCATTAAAGCCTAAAGGTGTCGTTTCTTTTGGAAAACAAGTCACCTGTGCCTCTACATAAAACGCGTCTCCTACTTGAAACTTTTCAAGTGATGTATATGCAATATACTTTTTTCTTTGAATTTTTAAAACAATACGATCATAGGAGTCATAATTATCAACTTTTACAACTTGTGCTTGATGACTTACCTCACTTGGAATGCTTTCAGTTGATAAAATGTAATACCCCAAACTGATTAAAAGAACAATCAAAACATAAAGCATAACCGATATCATTCGTCTTACTTTAATCACATAGAAAACTAAAAATGGTAAAACCCATAAACTATTTAGCGTAAAACAGAATAAAGCAACTCCAAGTCCTAATAAATCAAGATGGTTAAAGTGAAAGATA
The DNA here is from genome assembly GCA_023458995.1 of Bacillota bacterium. Taxonomy (GTDB): domain Bacteria; phylum Bacillota_I; class Bacilli_A; order Acholeplasmatales; family Acholeplasmataceae; genus Peloplasma. The sequence continues at coordinate 1,914 of JAEWVV010000251.1, read as the reverse complement.
TGGTTTAATCTTTTCAAGTGTTGCAACCCCAATATATTTCACGTTAATCAGTTCATCAAGACTATTAAAATCGCCATGTTGTTCTCTATAAATGATGATGGATGCTGCTCTACTTTCAGTTATACCTGGAACACTCATCAAGTCTTTAAACGAAGCCTTATTCACATTGACGAACACTTTAACCTCAGGCGTATCATCAAACTGCTTTGGAATTTGAATCACTTTATCTCTTGTTATTACTTCTGATAACTGCAGATTCGTTAAATCAGCATCATCAAGTATTTTCCCACCATAATAGAGTGCTTCAGATACAGTGAGTGGTTCAAATATATGATAAACACCTGGAAATTCAACTGCACCTTGTAGATCAATCTTGGTAATCTCAATCTGAACTTTCCCATGGTCAACCCAAACAGGATCTTCATTTTTAGGGAATAACCAAATGCCTAAAACAATCATTAAAATGATGACAAATATCATGGACGGTTTCATCTACATTCCTCCTTACTTTATGATAAGAAGAAATGAATGATTTTACTTTATAAAAAAAAGCGCATCTGCGCTATTTTGTTGCAATAATCATATGTTTTCTTGGATCAATTGAAGGTTTAACTGAAACCTTAAATCCAATAGATTCTAGTAAATCTGTATAATACTCTAAATCATAAACATACTGTTTAATCACATCAACTTCATCTTCATGATATACATGATGGATAAACTGATTACCTTTAGATGCAATCTCCCAACGGTATGAAGTGGGTTCCATCTCTTCTTCGATATAACCATCATACTCCGTTAAAACATCTTTTTTGTAGATATCAAAAATAAGTTTACCATCATCATATAAAGCTTGATAGCAATTCTTAAATACTTTTTTAACACCTTTGAAATAGTTCATCACATCAAACATTGCTAAAATCACATCTGCATTCGCATGCATCGGAGATGATAAGTCATGTTCATAAAGTTTTGTCGATAATTCATGTGATCTAAGTCTTTCTTCAGCAATGGATAGCATACTACTAGAAATATCTAGTCCAATAGCGGTATATCCTGTTTTGAGTAACTCAACTAAAAGATAACCCGATCCACATCCTGCATCAATAATGAGATCACTTTTTTTAAGATACGGTTCAATCTCTTTGAGTAATGCTTCATAATCCACATCACTCATCAAAAGATCATATAATGGTTCAAACATATTACTTAACTCGCTTAAAACCTAAAAGTCGTTGATCAAAGCCATAAAACTTACGATCTTCTTCTTGAAATAGGTGAACGATCACATCATGACAATCCACTAAAGTCCATGATGCACCTTTACCTTCAATATGTTTAATCTCATCAGCAAGTAATGCTTTCTTTAAGTGACTGATTGCTGCATTTCCTTGTCTTTCATTGACGGTTGCGATTACAAAGTAATCATAAAAAGGGGATGTTTTTTCGAAGTCAAAGCACGCTAAGTCTTTGACTTTTAAATCTTCTAATGTGTTAATAATTTTATTAAGTTTTTCCACGATTTACCTCCACGTAATATTGGTATGCTTCCAATTGCTCATCAGCTGGGATGAGCCCTTTATTTTTTACATCTTTAATCGATTGTAGCATGCAGTATTCTACAGCTTTATCGATATCTTTTGTTGCGAGTTCATAAATATAACTTGTATCATCATATGTTCGATTAGGTTCACATGAATCAGCAACAAAAATTATTTTTTCTAAGAGTGACATCTCTTTTCTACCCCATACATGATACCTAATGGCGTTTAAGATGTCTTGGTCATGAATTCTAAACTCATGTTCAAGCATGTTAGCTGCAGCGATTGCATGATATATCACAGGATAATCTGCATACTCTTTAATCCACCTGAGATCCATCATATTCATCTGGTCTTCCAGTTTGTCATACTT
>JAEWVV010000250.1 GCA_023458995.1 Bacillota bacterium | reverse complement strand
TCGGTGTATCATCTTCTTGTTCCTCTTCAAATTCTTCTTCTTTAGAGATGGATTGTTTCGCACCAAGTGCTTCAAGTGTTCTTGTAAATCCATAATATTTTTCGATTTGTGAAATGATTTCATTTTTAGGTGCAGAAAAAGCTTTAGGACGATACCCAGTTAAAATACGAAGTTCTTCAATGACGATGAAATCTAAAGGATCAGAAGTCGCAAACAATATATTTCTTCCTTCAATACGAAGCGGAATAATTGTATGTCGACGACAAAAAGCTTCATCGATCATCGATAAAGTCTGTTCATCAATCGTAAAATTAGATAAAGAAACTCTTTGAACACCAGTCGAATCTTCTAGCGCTTTTAGAATCTGCATTTCAGTTGCATATTCTAATCTTGTTAATGTTTCACCAAGGCGTTCACTTTTTTCTTGATGTTCTAATGCATCTTTGAGTTGCGCTTGAGTAATGACTTTTGCTTCAAGTAAAATATCACCAATTCGTCTTAATGCCATACGCTCACTCCTTTTCTACACGATGCTCTTCTTTTGTTTCATCTACAGGTAAGGTTTGTTCAAAATAGAGTGTGACTGATGTTTGATCGTCATCTAAAGGTGTTACAACACGTTTGTAATAGGTAACAAATCCATCTAGTCCTTCTACAATTGTTAGTGTATAAATGGTTTCTGTATCTGTTTCACTTACAACAATACCTGGAGTTGCTGCATTTAATGTAGGATTATCAATATATGTTGTTTGACGGTAAATCGTCGGACCAAGAACAACTTCTCTTTCATAGGTTGTAAGGAATGGATAGCCTTTTAAGGTGAATTCAATTGAATCAGCATCTTTTTGTTCAATCTCTAAAACCATGTTTTCTTTTAGTGGATTAAAGAATGAGAAATCATATTGGTTAATTTTAAGAATTCTAACATTCATCCCCTTATTTGCCCAAACAGGTAAATCGGTATGGGGCTGAAAGATAAATCCTTCAACTGGAGTTTTAACGAGTAAGTATTGAAGTGCTGATGCAATGATTGAAAGCGATTCATTGGAAACTGTTATGTATTTAAAGGCTTCAAGCAACTGAAATCTCATGTTTGCAGGAATAACTAGTTCACTCATATTTAATTCATTAAACTCTGTAATCAAATCTTCAGGGATATCATCGATAATAACTGTATCAATCACTGATTGAGATAATTCAGTTGTCAGATAGTTTTTAATATCATAGGTCTTTCTATTTTTCAAAAGTTCTAAGTCACTTGTTAAATCTAATACAAATTCATCAAACAAAAAACCTTCAACAAGATCATCAGACATATGTTCCGTTAAATCTAAGTAAAGTTCATTTTCATTTTCTTCACTTAAGATAAAATAAGCTTTATTATTTTGATCGGATACAACACTGTTAATCGTTCTGGTCAAATCAAACTCAAAGAGTTCTAAATCGATTGTCCATGAATACTCTTGATATTTAACTTCGTAATCCGATGTTTTTTGCCATGATGTAATACGTGGTGCTAAGATATTTGTGTATTGTTTTTCTTCATATGAGCCTAGATAGATAAATCCAACAGACGTACTTTCTACATCTTTCGATAAATCAAGTACAGCAAAAACAACGATTGCAAATGAAATCGTAAGAACTAAAGAAATGAGAGAAATCATAAAGTAGAAATTTCTTTTAAAGTAAAGCACAATATTTTTCATGTATTCACCTCAATCTAACTTCATTATAGCAAATATCAAAACTTATAGTTGATGTATCATGATGTTTTTCTTCATTCTTAACTTATTCGTAATAGGGGAGTGGCGATTAATCATGCAAAATCGTATATAATTGAATTGAAGGAAGGGAGGTTTTCTATTGATCATACGTTTAAACAGATATGGTTTTTCTGTCCTTGAAGCGATTGCATCTATTGCTGTGATTACGCTTGTTTTTACGACTGCTCTAGTGATGATCCTTTCCATGAGAAATCAAGTGACTGCAACTGAAAATAAACGAATTGCCATTGATGTTGCATCATCAATCAAAGAAGACCTTGAAAGATCCTTAGACTATACGAATCTATCCGTTTGGCTAGATAATACAACTAAGGATATCAATCACATCACATGTGGTGAATTTAACTCTCCTGTAAGCTGTCAAATATTTACCGATAACCAAACGGATGTTATTTTAGCTGAATCCATAAATATTACGTTTAATGCGCAAACAGAACCAATGATTACCTATAAAATCATCGAGTTTCAAATTACGATCCAATACTATAAAACAAGAACCATAACGATTGAAGGTGTCCTCTATGAATAAAAAAGGATTAACCTTAATTGAACTTCTTGGTGCACTTGTTTTATTTGGAATGATTGCATCTTTATCTGCTGTGATGATTTCTACGATTACGAAAGCCAATGCGAGAATCGTTGAAGAAAGTAGAGCAAATAACGAAAACATGTTATTAACTGCTTATCTCGATCAAACGATTCAAACCTTTAATCCGACAACGTATGAATCATGTGTAGATATAAACTGTCTTATCCTTATTAAAGAGTTTGATTATATTGCAAATCTTGATAACGGAACAATCGATCTTGTGATCTATAATCCTGAAGAAAGACTTCGAATTGAACTCATTAATAATCAGCTCAACATCGATTTGATACCCTATAATATTCAGTACTTTACACTAGATCCAAGTTCAAGTGTAACCTCTTCCTTTTCAAGTGGTATTTTAATCTATACGATCAATTTAGTTTTTGTCGGAGAATATGATACGTATACATATACCTATATTAAATCATTAGAGCCAGAAAGCATTCCGATAGTTTAGGAGGTTTCTATGCACATACTTAAAAGTAAAAAAGGCTTAGGACTGCCTATCGTTTTAGCGATTGTTGCCTTTGTTCTTGGAACAACAGCAACCCTTTTATCCTATATTTTCTTTCAAGCTAAATTATCTGATCAACAAATTCAAGAAAGTGAAGAATATGCGAATGCTTTTTCAAAAGTGAGTACTGCGATTCATATGATTTCTCGTGATCAAAACTTAGATCCTGCTTATCTATCAGAGTTAGAATTACTCCTAGATGTTGATATAAGTACTTACGGGACATCTCTTTATGTCGTGAGTTCAAATCAAGCTATTGGAAATAGAAAAGTCGTAAGTTATTTGACTGGAGCAGTCACTTCTGTCAATACCTATGAATCCATCTTCCAATATACAGGTGCTGAATCAAACTTTAATTTAAGTCCTTTGGTCACACCAACTAATCTTGCATCTAATTATCTTCCTACTTATATTGAACAAAACTTTACCTGGTTTGAGCCACAGACTGAGTTTACTGATTTTCAAAGTGTTGTCACATATATTCGATCATTAGCCTTACAAAACAAAGGATTTAACGATAAGAAACCTAAGGATTTACAAAACCAATGGGATCCAACCGCATGGTGGCATTGGTATGTTGATGGATCTGTGACGATTCCTAAAAACAAAAATTTAACCGTTCCAGATAGCAGAACACTTGTGATTGATGGTAATTTAACGATGAATGAAAATAGCACCATTTATGGTAATGTAATTGTGAATGGCAATGTCACACTTCTAGGCAAAAAATCGACGACACAAGGCATTGTTGGAACACTTTATGTCAATGGTGATTTTACGAGCAATTATAAAACGACCTTGGGTACCATCGATAGACCATCTTTCATATTTACAGAAGGTGATGTCTATTTAGGAAGTACAACAACAGGTTATGGTTATTTTTTATCAACAAATTTTTATCAAACCGGAAGTCTTACCTTAACCGGTGGTGTTTACGCTGTATTTGATCCCGAATTATCAACGTCAGTAATCATTAATGAGAATCTTGATTTTACTGAATTCTATGATTATGGAATCCCCGAAGAAATCGCTGTGGAACCTAGTGGTGATGGTGAATCGACACCTGGTTTTGTCTTTACAACTCCTAAATTAGCTTAAGAAACCTATATCTTTTTATTTTCTAAATCTTGTTATACATTCTACTTGATAAATCATAATATTGTGGGATAATAGGCTCGAGGTGTTTTTTTATGCAATATTTAATTACGTGTGACCTTGATGGAACAGCACTTAATCGTCAAGGCGAGCTCACAACAAAAACAATTAAAGTCTTACGCCATTTAAGAGAGTTAGGGCATATTGTCTGTCTTGCTACAGGTAGACCCTATCATGGAGCAATTGGCAAATACGAAGAAATAGGACTTGATACACCACTGATTACAGATAATGGTGGATCCATTGAAAATCCTACAGATGATACATTTGCAAAACAACGTACCTATATTCCTGTACATATGATGCATCAGCTTTTTACGTTTGCAAAACCAATGATTATCTCTTCTTTCTTTTCAATTGAAGATGTGGTTTATGCATATAAGTATGATACTAAATTAGAAGAGTTCTTCAGTGGTATTCATAGTGACCGTGTTATTGAAAATGATTATACAGAGTTTAACGTTGAACCAACAGGTATGGTTTTCCTGATTCAATCAGATAAGCAAAATGAATTTGAAGGTTATATCGACCTTCATTTTGGTCATACATTATCTCATCGTTTATGGGGGATTGAAAATGGTTATGCAGTATATGAAGTTTATTTAAAGCATGTATCTAAATCATCAGCGGTTAGTTATTTACTTGACTACTTTCAAATTCCTAAAGAAAGATGGATTGCACTTGGTGATGGCATCAACGATGTCGAAATGATCAGAGATGCTGGTATTGGGGTTGCGATGAAGAATGCAGTTCCTGAGTTACATGCTGTTGCTGATGTGATTACTGAATTATCACATGATGAAGAGGCAGTTGCAAACTATTTAATCGAATTCTTTGAATTAGAAGAGACTGAATTGATATAGATTAGTTTCAGATTTAAATAAAATAATCCACTCTGAAAACCAGGGTGGATTTTTTGTTTGGTCGAAGTATGTCAATTTTGTCATTAAATCAAGCTATGTAAAACATCTTCAGTTTTTTTGGTTTTAGCATTATGATCTTACAGCATTTTTAAACTTGATAGGTATTTGAGATTCAATTCTACTAATTCTAAATGTTTAATCTGGTTTCACACTAAAGCACAAGCAATTTAAATCGTTACTTGCCTATTCAGAAAACTCTAGTTCTCTTTCATTACCTGAACCTTTTAATATAATTTTCTGAATATTCTCATCAACTGTAACAGTTATTGTTCCAGATCCATCAGAACTTCCAAATATTTTATATCCCCATCTTGCTCCAATATACAAAATACCATCAGTATAGTTGTATACTGCACCTTTAAAATCCAAGGCACTTGAAACTGATGTAAATGATATTTCTATTTCATTATCGATGACCTCAGTATAAGTAACCATATATGTATCCGGTTCATCACAATAAGAAAAACCAAATACTTTCCAGCCAAAACTAGCAAAAATGATATATACAAAAAGTGAGAGCGAAAATAATAATAATATTTTCTTTTTCATATTCCCTCCTTTTAATCTAAAAGTTGATTAATAGTTAAAACATAATTAATTGCTACTTTTTTAAAATCATTCACATAAATATTATGGCGAATTACCTCTTCGAAAATCATTTTCCTAACCACCCTATATTTTACTTTCATTATAGCAGGATTCATAATAAATGTTAGATTTTGGATGAAAACATACAAAATACTTTAGTCCATGGGAAATTCTAACTTTTCATTTTGTTACATCTTTTGTAAAGGGAAAATAATAAAATCCGCCATTTTCCGCCAGGTGAGATTTCTACCCCTAAGTCAAAAACATTACCTAGAGCCACCTAAGTAGTGTTTTCTTTTCTATAGTGTTGATATTTTCCCTTTACAAATACCTGTTGTGAGTCTTATAAAAGAAAAAAATGCTACCTTAATGAGATAGCATTTTAAATAATCAAAATGGCGATGCACGAGAGATTCGAACTCCCGACCGACGGCTTAGAAGTCCATTTCACTACAAGCGCAGAAAATGTGCTTTTTTGTTTACTTAGGGGGATCTAAATGACCACTGATCTATTGAAGAGAAAATATCAAGCTGAAGTTGATGCATATCCAAAAAATATAGGACTATTCAAGCGTTACTCCTTCCTTCTAAGATTGTCCGGTGATCATCTCACAGTGAGAAGCTTACTTCTCCAGGATAATTACAGTAAAACCGAAATAACAAACACCAAGAGCAAAATCAATCATTACATCAGAAAAAAGAATCATGCTTTAGTTACGGATAAAGCATTTTCATTTACTCTTAAGTCTTAATACAGGGTGATCAGTGCCGTAACATTGATCGCTCTGCATTAGGACTTAAAAACTTATTACGGGAGGTTATGAGTATGTCCAAAGAAAAGACGCTACAAATTGCAGTGAAAAAAGCTGTAGCTCGAGCAGCTGCAGTATTAAAAGGGAATGATCTGGATGATGCATTCTCAATCGATCTCGGAACTGATGGAATCCTATCACGATCTGATGTCCATCCGAGACAGCTGAGTTTTGAAGGTGAATTGTTTCCAACGTTCACA
>JAEWVV010000249.1 GCA_023458995.1 Bacillota bacterium | reverse complement strand
GTCTTTAATTGCTTGTCAAACTGAATGAGTTTACCTTCGTTTAGATGATGGTTGAATGATAACCAATCCCAAAATTCTTGTTTATCTTTAAAAATGAGTTTTTCCATTGTTATATCACCGATCTTAGGATAATCATATTTTATAGAGTTGTCAATCCTATAAAATCTTTGATTGAGATTAAATACAGTTAAGTTCTACATAAAATAATGGATTTTATGATATAATAACACCATCATTTGAGGTGGTTTTATGAAATTATCAACCGGTATGACTGTGAGTATACACAGCTACAAACATAACAAAAAGCTACACCGAGTCTGGAAAAAATCCATGGTATTATATCAAGATCAACATCTTTTAGTCACTGGAAATAACAGAACAAAAGTGATTGAATGTGATGGAAGAAGTTGGCATACTAAAGAACCTGCAATATGTTATTTCTATACGGATTTATGGTTTAACATTATTGGTATGCTTAAAAAAGATGGTATTTATTTCTATTGTAATCTTTCATCACCTTATCTTTATGATGGTGAAGCCGTTAAATACATCGACTATGATTTAGATATTAAAGTCTTCCCTGATGGAAGCTATGTTTTACTTGATGAAAAAGAATATTTAACCCATCAAGATCAAATGTGTTATTCAGAAGAGATTCATGATATCATTCAGCAGCAAATAGGTATTCTTAGAGAACGTATCGAAAAGAAAGAAAAACCTTTTGATTTATCGGATATTAAACTATACTATGAACAATATAAAAGCTTGACCAAAAAGTGAGGACTCTATGCGCATACTCCATACAGCGATAAAGATGACTCTAGTTGGTGTCATCACAAGTTTGATTGCAAGAGCCATCGGACTTGAGTACTGGCTGACGGCAGGAATCGTTGCTATTTTGTCGATTTCAATGACAAAAAAGGATTCTTTAATGTCATCGATACGACGGATGATTGATGCTATTTTTGGATTAATGTTTGCTACGTTGATGTTTATATCGTTTGGTTATACGTTTGTTGTATTCTCAGTCTTTATCTTTATCTTTACATTCGTATCATTCAAACTTAAAATCCATGAAGGTATTGTGTTATCTCTTGTCTTAGTGAGTCACTTACTGATGGAAGAACAGTTTGATTTCAATATGATAGGTAATGAACTGGCTATTTTGTTTATTGCGATTGGGATTGCAATGCTCTTCAATGTGATTTATCCTCAAAATACAGAAAAAGTATTAGATAAACATGTTGAATCAACGGATCAACTCATTAGAGATCACTTGTTTATGTTATCTATCCTCATTAAAGATCCAGACTACCACGAAGAGTATTATCGTCATTATGCTGTTTTGGATAAGAAGATATCTAAGATGATTGATGAAGTAGAAATGGTTGATAAAGATTTACTTTTCTCAAATGATCACTCCTATCTTGCATATTTCCATATGAGAAAAGAACAATCTTCTTATATTAGACATATGTATGAACACGCATTAAAGATTAAATCACTTCATCCGTTTGCACTTGAAATATCTGATTTTATTAAAACACTTGCAAGTGATATTGGCTTATATGACCGTGCAACAGGACAACTAAGAAGACTTGATTTACTCCTTCAACGTTATAAGACTGCACCACTTCCTGTAACAAGAGAAGAATTTGAACTAAGAGCATCTCTTTATCAAATACTAAATGAGATTGAATCCTTTCTCATGGTCAAAGTTGAGTTTCATCACACCTATCCCTATTTTGGAGACACACGCCCCTAGAGGGCATTTTTTATTATTAAAGCCTTTTAATTTTATTTGGATTCTAAATTTGTTACAATAGCATTGAAAATACAAAGGAGACTTACATATGAAATGGTTAAAGAATTTTAAAAACTTGTTTTCACCTGTTGTTACAACTATCATCGTTATCGCAATCATAATCTACACGTTAACACAAAATGTTGGGGGTTCTCATATATTCGAACGTCTCGAAACATTAGTACCCATTATTCTTGTTAGCATTGCAGTTATTGGTATGCAGTTTGCTAAACAAAGCTTAGCATCACATTTTATCTTGTTACTTGCAATCTACTTACAAGCAGGAACTGCTTTGGTAAGTGCGGTTACCTCATTCGATTTCGAAAGCATGTCTTTTGCTGCAACCTGGACAGTTCAACTTATTGTTAATGCAGTCATCTTCGTTTATTTATTATTCTATGTCTTATCATTCGTTTTAGATGGTAAAGCTAAGTATAGATTACAAAATGGACCTGTTGTTACATCAGCAATCATTGCATTTATCTTTTTCTTCCTAAGAGATGGATTCTCTGGTGCAGTCTTAAAGATTATTCCAGCACTTGTTGCACTGATGTTTGGTTCTGATTTATTCGCGATTGTCTTACTTTTAGCTGGAGTGATCGATGTTCCATTCGATATCATTGGTAAGATTGTTGATGGTGTAATTCTCGATCAAACAATCGGATATTTCTTATTCTCAGCATTTGCACTTCATTTGACTTATGGAGCAATCAAAGGCATTATCAAAAACTTAAAATAACGAATAAAAGAGGTGCGTCAGGATGTGACTGTACCTCTTTTTTGTAACAAATTCATCTAAATGGATTATAATTGGTTTAAATAGACTATAGAAAGAAGGATTTTTATGATGACGTTCGTTAAAAAGATGTCAACTACGATTAGCGATCAAATTCAAATGGTTATTCTTGCAGTATTATCTGTTGTTACGCTTTATGTTTATCTATCTGGAGTGAATGATGTTCTTGATTTCATCATTGCTTTTCTTCCAATTGCTTTAGTCTTAGTTGCTGTTTGGTTACTCTACTTGGACAAAAAAGTCTTAGAGTCCTACATCATTATCTTCCTCGTAGTATTCGCTAACGGTTTAACAGGTTTTATTGAATGGTTATTCTCATATCATTTTTCTTTGGAACAATTTCTGATTACGTTTAATATCAATTTATTACTCCTCCTTTTGGGTTCTATCTATCTAGGAGTTATGATTGTTTCTTACATCATGAATCAAGGATTAAAACTTGAATTTAAAATAATAGAACATCTTTTACTGATCTTACTCTTTGCACTTTATCTTTATTTAGCTAATGGGATTGTAAATCTTTTAATTAATGGTTTATTGATTGTACTTGCGCTTAGTGCATCAAATAAGTATGCGATGTTTGCACTTTTATTACGTCTTGTCATTGCATCACCTTTTATTATCATCAGAAGGTTTGTTGATAAAGTAGCGAAATTTACAACCATTCATGATTGGTTAATGAATGTATTCGAGATTGCATTAATTGTGTTATTGGTACTTACCATCATACCGCTATTTACAAAAAAGAAAGTTGAAGTCATTGAATAAAAAAAGAAGGGAAGACGCGATGTCTTCCCTTTTTGTTAGTGAGTTGCTCCGTTTGGATCAAGTAATTCTTCAATTGGAGGTAAAGCGTTAATTTCTCCTGCTTTAGAAATAGAAATCTTAGCAAAGATAGGTCCTAGAGTTTCATAGACTAAGACTGAAGCCATAATGATTGTTGTTAACTCAACAGCATACTCTGGTAATTGCTGCATTACAATAACCGATAATCCAATGGAGATACCACCTTGGGGTAGGAGGGCAATACCCATCCATTTTTGAACTTGAGGTTCAGCGTTAACTGATTTGGCACCAATCCATGAACCAAGAATTTTACCTGTAGCTCTAGCGAGAATATAACCTACACCTGCAATACCAACAGTCTTAAGAATTGAAATATCAAGTGATGCACCAGCTAAAGTGAAGAAGAGAACATAGAAGATCGGAACGAAATCGTTTACTGCAGAGAAACTTCTATTAGCATGTTTTCTTAAGTTAGCTAATGTTGCACCCATCATAATGTTTGTAAGAAGTGGAGAAAGTTTCAACCACATCGATATACCAGTTGCTAATCCAACAAAGAAAACAGTTTTGATTTGTAGTTCGTCTTTTGGATCAATCTTCTTTGAGATAAATGATAGAATCACACCAAGTCCAAGAC
>JAEWVV010000248.1 GCA_023458995.1 Bacillota bacterium | reverse complement strand
GTAATATGGAATGCAACGTAACGGTTTTCAACGGTATTTAATGTGAATGTCTTAGCAAACTTAGCCATCTCAGAACCGACTTTAGTCACTTTTAGAATTCCTTCTTCAAATACTTTAGTTCCAAGTGCAACATTCCAAGTATCCGTTGACATATCATCGATGATACTTAAATCTTCTTCAACAACTTCATAGTAAGTTACTTTATTTAATTCTACTGTTTTATCAGTATCGCCAAACTCTAAAACTATTTCAAAGAAGAGTGACGTGCTTTCTTGATTCATAAAGACTTCTTGTAAACTTAAATCTAAGACAAAGATATGTGTGTATGTTCCATCACCATTATCAATAGAATTCAAGGCATGTTCAGCACCTTGATACTTATGCATTGGCCATCCAGGTTTACCTTGATCAATCACTGTAATGCTGAAACCTGCATCAAGTTGGAAGGATGTTGTAATATAGAATGCAACATAGCGGTTAGCTACTGTATTAACAACTAGTGACTTTGAGAATTTAGCCATAGATTCACTGCCAACTTTAGTGACTTTTAAGCTTCCTTCTTCAAATACTTTAGTTCCAAGTGCAACATTCCATGTATCTGTAGACATATCGTCAATCATTGTAAAATCTTCTTCAATGATTTCGTAATAGGTTACTTTTGTAAGTTCAACAGTTTTATCGGTATCACCAAATTCTATGACTACTTCAAAGAAAAGTGCTGTACTTTCTTGATTCATGAAGACTTCTTGTTTACTTAAATCTAAGACATAAATATAACTATATGTACCATCACCGTTATCTACAGATTCTAGTACATGTTCAGCACCTTGGTACTTAAAGAGTGGCCATCCAGGTTTACCTTGATCAATGACCTGGATACTGAAACCTGGATCAAGTTGGAAAGATGTTGTAATATAGAATGCAACATAACGATTTAAGATTGTATTTAAGGTTAATGTCTTCGAGAATTTAGCCATTTGTTCAGAGCCAACTTTAGTGACTTTTAAGCTTCCTTTTTCAAATACTTTAGTTCCAAGTGCAACATTCCATGTGTCATTTGACATGTCATCAATCATGGTTAAATCTTCTTCGATAACTTCATAGTATCCTACTTTTGTAAGTTCAATGGTCTTATCAGTATCACCAAACTCAACAACGACTTCAAAGAAGAGTGAAGTGCTTTCCTGATTCATGAAAACCTCTTTTAAACTTAAGTCAAGGACATAAACATAACTGTAAGTACCATCACCATTGTCAACGGTTTCTAATGCATGTTCAGCACCTTGGTACTTATAAAGTGGCCATCCATCTTTTGTTTGATCAATAACTAGTATACTGAAACCTGGATCAAGTTGGAAAGATGTTGTGATATAGAATGCAACATAGCGGTTTTCTACTGTATTAATGATTAAAGTCTTTGAGAACTTAGCCATAGCATCACTAGCAGCTTTTGTTACTGTTAAACTGCCTTCTTCAAATACTTTCGTACCGAGTGCAACCTGCCATGAATCTAGTTTTAGATCATCAATAATCGTTGGATCAGCAATCGGTTCAAGATACTCTGTTCTTAATCCATTAATGACAACAAAATCATCATCGCCATTACCAATCACATAGAAATATAACATGACAGTTATATTTTCTTGATTACTTAAATCGGGATACTTACTTAAATCAATATGGAAAATACCTGAATTATTTGTTTCAACTAATGTCTTTTCTGGGCCGTTTCCTATTTGATATTTGAGTGCCCATGAAGCACTTCCTAAGACTTCATCGATATCAACTATTAGATCTTGATAATCGATTGTATTGAGTTCAACCCGTTTTACGAAATTACCATAAGGTTCTGTTGAGTTTGTAACAAATCCATACGCTTTATCTTCGATGATTTCTAATGTTGCAGTATTTGCTCTCCATAAAGATAGAGTTTCAACGGTTTCATCGATATACGCTTCTGCTTTACCTTTAGCTGGAATTTCAGATACGCTCTTATAATAATTAATTTCAACACCTGCATAACCTGCTGATTGACCTACAACAGCTAATTTTAAATAAATTTCTGCATCTGTTTCACTTAATCCTTTTGCTCTTACATAAGATAAGACATCAACATAATATACACCTGCATATTGAATTGTTAGAAGTGTGGGTTCTGTTGACCATTCTTCCGTCATAAGTGCAACTTCAAGTCTAACAGCAGCACCTGGGTATACTTTATCAACACTGATTTCTAGATAAGGATTTTCAGTTGCATTTACGCCTTCAAATTTGCGTTTGAGAATCCCCCATGGATCACCATTAGGTTTATTCGTGAACACTAATTTACCATCTGCTAATGCATAGATTGAATTTGAATCTTGAATGTAATCTTTATGTGGTAAAAGATTTTCAAAATAATCAGTGATTTCTCCTTCATAAACTTCATATCTTTCATTGATAGTAAATGACACTGTCATTGTTTCAAAATCATTTGTAATTGTCAATACGTAACTGCCAATACCACTGACAACCGTTCCTGATTCAAAACTTACAGGTTCTGCATTTCCCTTTTTAAGGGTTGCAGTACCTTGACTAAATACAGGGGTTACATCTTCATCATAGATTCCACCATCTGTAACACCAGTTAAAGTGATTACAGGACGAGCTGTAATGGTAAGTGTAGCTTCTAATTCTGCTAATGCTTCGTACTCTTCAGTAACAGAGAAAGTAGCTTTTACGGTATAAGATCCAACTTCAGTCTTTCCATTACCTTCATAACTAACTGTAACACCTTCTGGTAGTTCACCTTTGATGTAAATACTCTTTGCTGTGCCATCGTATACAAAAGATGCATCTTCAAAACTAATACCAGTGATCTTAGTTTTTTCTTCTTCTGTACATCCAACAAGAATAAGTACACTCAAAAACATAAGTAATGCGAGTAAACGATAACTCTTTTTCATATTTTCCTCCTATTTATAGTTAACAAATGTTATACGATTAATGAGTGGTACTTCGTTGTTATTTGCTAAGCGAATGGAACGGAACTGTATTGTAGCTCCATCTTCCCCACCAATTTGAACAATGAGTTTGACATCATAAAGGCCGGTATTATTGTTGGGAAGAATATCTCTTAGGTCGTATTTAAATGCACCATATTTGCTTCGTGTATACATTTGTCCATAGACTGTTTCATAAACTGTTTTAACTTCGTAACGAATGCCTTGGTACTCTAGATAAAGTTTCCATTCATCACCATACGTGATATGTTCAACATCAACGAATAGATAAGGTGTTTTGTTTGTATCTACTGATATTTCATTTGAAGTAAGTGTTGAATAGGTATATCCTAAACTGTTTTCATAGATTGTTTTGCCTTCAACAAACTCAATGTATTCAAACTTGGCACCAGTATTTCCACTTCCAATAACGTAGAAATCAAACTGTAAGACAATGACACCACCACGATTGACTTTATCTCTTAAGTTAATTGAGTATATCCCTGGTTCACCTGTTTGTGTGTTTAACGCTAAATCTGTGCCAAACGTGTTATTATCATTAACTTTTAATGTGAACTGTGTCCCTGGAATAACTTCTGAAACATAGAATCTAACAATAGGTGTTTCATCTAAGTTAACCGCAACGTTCTTGATGAATATACTACCGTAAGCAACATTGGGATTACCATTATAAATGAATCCTTCAGATGAGATATATGCCCAGTTGGAAGACCATTTATTAAGTTTGTAGCCACCATTTTCAGCGATGTAAACATCATTTCTTTGGATAACATGATCACTTTCAAGCATCATTGATTTTACAAAGATTTCAGGAACATACTGTCCACCGATACGTTTTGTAAATGATGTTTTAATTGTGTAATGATGTTCAGTGTCATCAAGTTGTAGATTGCTGATATCGATTTCGACATTACCTTTAAAATCGAGTAATTCACGGTATGTTATAACTGGTATCATCTGATCATCTTGATAGACATCGACATTGACATACACTGTACGGTTGTGTTCTATTAAAACACCTGATAATACAAGATTAATCTTGTTATAATCATGTAAGTTAATCTTTCCAACTTGGTATGTTGCTACATTTTGTATAACATTTTGATGTGTAATAACAAGATTACCGTTTTGATCAAAGGTTGCATCAGATTCAAATGAATCATCACTGAGTTCATAATCTTGGTAAGCATCAAGTTCATTTACGAAACGGAGTTGACTTATCGCAAATCCTCTGTTAAATCCTTCAACTTCAAATGTGATTTTAACTGTGTTTTCTCCTGTTTCTTGAGCAATCTTCGATAGATCATAACGATATACAACTTGATCAAATGAAGATACCTTATCTAACAAGGTGTAGACGCTTGAACCAACCTGAAGTTTTAAGGTAAACGTTGAACCCATATTTTTGGTATATGGATAGAAATCAAATAATGGATACTTCGTTATATCGACGTTTGCTTCATGTGTGAAGGTATCCTTATCAAATCCCGAGTAATCAGGTTTGTAAACTGCCATATAACCTGTAGGTGCTTTGTATCCTTCTGGATAGTTTTTAAATCCATTAGAGTCTGAAATCAGACGAGGATTACCTTGGTAGTATAAGGAGTCAGCTGTCCATGACAAAATAGGTTCGACGCCATTCTTATTTGAATAATTAAAGTCTTCTAAATAACCAATTTCAACATCTGTTGATTCAATGTGTAAAACGACCGAATCACCTGTGACACCAGCTGATGTTGATGGCGTAATTCTGATATAGAATGACATGCTATCTTCATGGTATAAAGTAAACTGATTTTCTGTAAAAATATGTGTTGTTGATCGTGTTTCATTAAAGTCTTCTGAATAGCTTGTTGTTACACGATAGAAACTTGCATTTCCGTTAACTTTAAT
>JAEWVV010000247.1 GCA_023458995.1 Bacillota bacterium | reverse complement strand
GTATTGACTTGAGTAGACGCATGAATTTCAAGATTTGGATAACGTTTAACAAGTAGACTGATTAAACCTAAATCTTGTACGATAAGTGCATCAACACCATGTTTAGCTAAAAAGTCAGTATAGTTTAATAGATCATCAATTTCATCATCATAGACCACTGTATTTACCGCTATAAACACTAAAACGCCCCTTAAATGAGCGTATTTAATGACGTCGATTAATGTATCATCTTCAAAATTATTCGCATAGGCACGTGCGCCAAAACGTTTACCTGCAAGATAAACTGCATTTGCACCACTATTGATTGCACCAATAAGCGCTTCTTTTGTACCTGCTGGAGCTAAAATCTCTGGTTTTTTAAACAAAATAACACCTCAATATTTCCTCACCTATTATACCAAATAAGAAAGTAAAAAAGATGAGAAAAATGAAGTTTTTTTCATTATTTTAAAAGTGATTCTGTATAATCCCAAAGGCGTTTCGCAATATCTTCTCTATACGTTAATGGAGCTGATTTTTTAAGCTTTCCTTCTTTAAAATAATGACCTGCTTGTGCTTTATAATCATCTTTTGTAGCTATCTTAACCATAAACTGAGCAGGATAATAAGCATCAGTTCCTTTTGATACACGAAGTTTCCAAATGTATGCTGCAAGTTTTGATGTATTTTTTAACCCAATCTCAGTTTTCACTAATCCTGGATCAATAGCATAGATTGGTATTTGAGGGTATTTTCTATAAAATTCTTTAACAAAAAAGACGTTATATAGTTTGGATCTTTGATATGCTTTTAAGATGTTATACATCTTGATATTTTGGATATTGTTGAAATTGATTCTTGCTCTATAGTGAGATAATGAACTTACAACTAAAACTCTTGGATTATCTGACTTCTCTAGATATGGGACCATCGCTTGACTCAACATGAAGACAGATAAATGATTGGTATGAAATGTGATTTCATTTCCATCATCATTTAGATGTAATCCAGATGAGACGATACCTGCGATATTCATTAAAATATCAATTTTACCGTGATACTTTTCATTGATCACAGAAATAATGTTTTGAATGGCTTGTCTTGTCTTTTTTATATCCGATAAATCACCTAAAACAACATCGAGTTTAGCAGATTCGCTTATACCATTCATCTTTTCAGCAAGTCTTAAGTTCTTTTCACTTGATCTACCTAACGCGATGACATTGATATTCTTTTTTAAGAGTAATTCAACATTAGCTAAACCAATGCCTGATGTCGCACCTGTAACAACTGCAACTTTAACCATAATATCAACTCCTTAACCTAATCATATCATGTATATGTTTTTAATAAAACTAAAACAAAAAGGACATTTTGATATGTCCTATTTTTTCTTAAATATAACCATACGTTTTTGATCATCTAGAATAACAGACCAGTTCATCAAACTGCTTATATAGCGGTACGTTTCTGAATGATAAAAGATAATATGTGTGAGATCTCTAATATAAAACCATGTACAAAATGATGCTTTATCTTCTGGATAAAGAAGGGTCATCATGGAGAAGTATCCACCTTGTTTTAGATGTTCATCAATAAATTTTAATTCATTTAAAGGATTTTTAACGTGCTCGAAGACTTCGGTTGATGTAATCATATCGTATTTTTCTTCATGATTGAACTCTGGGTCAAAAAATGGATCATATGTTTCTGTCTGATAACCTGATTTTTTTAGTAGTTCTGCTAAAACAGCTTCTGGCCCTGAGCCAAAATCGAGAATATATCCACTTTTGATGTATGGTTTTATTGCTTTATCAATGAATGAAGTTAAAAAATTCACATAGCCTTCGTTATGTATTGAATTTTCATGTTCTAAGTATCTCTTATGTTCTTCTACTTCAGTTGGGTGATGCATGGGGTCTTTAAATATGACTTTACAATGTGGACACTCATGAAATAAAACATTTGTTTTAGGGTGAGTAAAAGATTTAGTTTCATGGGTACAGATGATACATTTCATATAGCTAATTTGAGATGATTGACTGATTCAACCATAATCTTTTTAAGTTCTTCTTGATTAACGTCACTTAGTTTATTGATATAAAGACAACCTACACCTTTTTTGTGTTTCCCCAACTCTTCAAAGACTTTTTTATTAACTTCAATCGATAAATAGATAGTTAATCCGTTTTTTCTCATACCAAATCCAAGGATAAAATAATCGATTTCTCTACCGGATGGATAAGTTAAGTGAACATTTCCAAATCCAATCATGTCATTTCCCCAAATTACTGGTGGCTCTTTTGTTATATCTTGCATAAGATAAATCATATCTTTAGCATCTTGTCTTTTATCTAGTTTAAGTGTCATTAGCCATTCATCAACTGATAATGTTGATGGTTTTGTTTTATTAACGGTCATACATATCCCCCTCTATGTAAAAATAAGCATCACAACATGATATAAAATTGGTATTAGAAGAGCTGGTAACATGTTTGCTACTTTGATTTTCTTTAACTCCATGAAATTGATTCCGATCGCAATCAGTAAGATATTTCCAACCATGGATAATGATGAAATAATATCAGGTGTTAAAAGATCAGCACCAAACATCGCAAGCAATGTGATTCCTCCTTGATAAACAAGAACACTAATTGCTGAGAATATGACTCCAATACCTAAAACGGAAGCTAAAATCATTGCAGTTACAAAGTCAAGTGCACTTTTAATGAGAAGTGTTGTCATATCACCATATAAACCATCTTTAATCGAACCAACAATCGCCATTGCCCCCACACAGAAAATAAGGGTTGCAGCAATAAACCCTTTAGCAAGCGGTGGTAGATTATACTTCTTTTCGATATTTTCAGCCCAACGGTTAAGTCTACCATCAATATCAATCCACTCACCGATGATTACTCCAACGACAAGTGAAATGATAATCAGTAAATCATTGTTGGTTGTTATCGTATTGTTTTCAATTGTGAAAAAATCTTTTAAAAACCACCCCAATGAAAGAGCAGTTAAACCTAGTCCAAGGGATACCATGACCCCTTTTTGTATTTTTTCTGGTAATCCTTTTTTGAATATGACGCCTAGAAGAGTTGCAACCACAATAGCAAGCGCATTGATTAATGTCCCCATACACACCTCATAAAAATATTCATTCAGAAATTTATGAAAAGGTTGGGATCCTTAGAGGTCCCAACCACAATTACCAAGGAAGCGGATTTTCTTTTATTTCTTGTTTGTACAACTCAATCATTTGTTTCTTTATATCTTTATCTAACTTAAAGTTCATATTTTTAAGATGATCTTCAAGCTGTTCACTATTCTTAATACCAGGTATCACACATGTTACTTCTGGATAGGATAGAACAAATGCGATCGCGTATTTCGTTAGGTCTTCGGCTTCGGTAATTGTTTTTAGCTTTCGAACAAGTTTTGCGCGTCTTTCAATCGTTTCATCATCCCAACGCATCCGAATACCTTCAAACTCAGAAAACTCATCATATTTACCGGTTAACCAACCAGAATCTAATGGAACTTTTGCGATAATCGATATACCTTTTTCTTTCGCACGTTTAAATGATTTAGATACATCCTGGAAGAAAACATTAAATAAGATTTCAATCACATCTACTTCAAGATGATCAAGGACGGTATCGAATTCTTCTAACGTATCAATTGATACACCATACGCTTTAATCATTCCTTCACTCTTAAGTTTTTTTAACTCTTGTATATGAAGTGTCTTTCCCTCAAGAATATCAAATCCTGGATTATGGAGTAATAGACTATCTAAATAGGTTGTTTGTAACCTCTCGAGACTATCTGAGACTTGTTTACGGAGTGAAAAAACTGAGAAGTCTGTTTCGCCATCTGCAGTATGTCCAAACTTAGAATTAATTACGACTTTATCTCTACAGTCTTGTGTAGCAATACCGATGATGGCCTCACTCATACCTGATGCATAACCTGGAGCTGTATCGAAAAAATCAATGCCAAGATCAATGGCCTGTTTAACTAATTTAACACCATCTTCTAAAGGCATATAG
>JAEWVV010000246.1 GCA_023458995.1 Bacillota bacterium | reverse complement strand
TGATAATGGTGTGCAACTTGATAAAGAGCTGCTCCTTCCATATCAAACACATAACTTCCTTTTACTTTTTCAGTCATGAAGTAATCGCCTGTGAGTAGAAAACCTTCTTTTATATTGAGAAGTCGTTTCTTTAGATTTACCATCCAGTTTAAATCTGATTCAAAGCATGCTGGATATCCGGGTACTTGTCCTCTCTTATAACCAAACATCGATAAATTGAAATCATGGTATTTAGCTTGTTTAACAACAACAAGTTCACCAACTTGATATTCATTAGTTGCTCCAACAAATCCAACGTTAATAATCGCTTCAACTCTTTCTTTTTGTAAGGCTTCGGTTAACCTCATCGCTGCATTAACTTTTCCTACACCTGTGACAATCACATGGGTATTAGGTAAAATTGATTTTGCGATATCTTTGATTTCTTCTTGCATCGCTGCAACGATTAAGATCATTGTCCTTCTCCAATAATTTGTTTTATTTTTGTTACGATAAGATCTACACCAATGTCGTGTTTTCGATCATTTGGGATAATGACATCGGCGTATCGTTTTGTTGGCTTAATATATTTATGAAACATAGGTTTTACGGTTAATTCATACTGTTTAATAATACTTTCGAGTGAACGTCCACGTTCTTTCATATCACGCAACATGCGTCTGATAAAGCGTGTATCATCATCAAGTTCCACGAATAGATTTATATCGGATAATCCTCTAATTTTTTCGTTTTCTAAAATAAGAATACCTTCTACAATAATGATAGGTTTGGGTCCTACATGTTCAACGACTGAACTTCTTGTATGATTAACAAAGTCATAGGTCGGTTTATCAATCGTTTCCCCAGATAAGAGTTTTACAAGATGCTGATAGAGAAGTTCATTATCGAGTGAACTTGGATGATCATAATTGGTTTGATAGCGAACCTCTAAAGGAAGATGCCCTTGATCAAGATAATAGTCATCATGCTTGATGATTAATACTTCATCAAGTCCTGCCTTTTCGAGAATTTCTTGTACAACCGTGCTTTTACCAGAGGCGGATCCTCCAGCAACTAAGATGAGTAGTGGACGTTTCATATGATTTGCTCCTTTATTTATATTTGACATTCAGGAGCTAATGTTGCCTGAGTTTCTTCATCGACGATATCTGTTAATTCTTTATGCTTTTTAAACCAAACAACGGCATATGGGCAAGTCGCAACCACTTTTAATCCCATTTTTTTAGTATAGTTGTATACCTCATGCATGAGTTCTGATGCAATACCTTGACCTCTTAACGATGGATCTACAAAGGTATGATTAATATTAACTACCCCTGGTTTGATGAGCGGAAAAGTTGCATTAACAATCATTTTTCCTTCATCGTTATTGACATAAATACGATGCTTTTCATAGATATAATTCATTTGATCATCATCTCCTGTTAATAGTATACCAAAAAAGAATGTTATCGTATCATGAAATCGTTTTGATTTAGAGATTAATTATTACTTAAATATTAAGATCAAAAAAAGAGAGAAAATAATGTCTTTTATTTCATTATGTTTCTAAATAAGGTATCTTTTTATAATAAAATGATGCTTTATTTATACAATGTAAGGATTCATATGATAAAATACAAATATAAACAGTATGGAGGACTTTATGACTAAAAGACAATTAATTACAGAAACTACTTTACTTGCTATTTCAATTGTATTCATAATATTAGGGTTTGTCACGAGCAAAGGTGATCCTGAACCTTGGTATGTTGCAGTATTTTTTGGATTATCATTTGCAATCGGTGGTTTCGAAAAAGCTAAGTATGGAATTACTTCAACTATAAAAAATAAAGCATTAAATGTTGAAATACTAATGATTCTTGCTGCACTCGGTGCGTTTGTTGTTGGTGATTATTCTGAGGGAGCAATCCTGATTATGATTTTTGCAATCAGTGGTGTGCTCGAGTCTTATGCAACATCTAAATCAGAAAAAGCATTAACAAGTTTATTAAAACTTGCCCCTAAAACTGCAACACTTTTAGATGGTGAGCTTGAAAAGGAAGTTGCAGTTGCTGATCTTTTAGTTGGTGATTTTGTCATTGTGAAAGTTGGAGCACAAGTTCCTGTTGATGGTGAAATCGTTAAGGGTTCTACTTCACTTAACCAAGCTGCAATCACTGGCGAGTTCGTTCCAGTATTTAGAGATAAAGGTCAAACTGTTTATGCTGGTTCGATTAATATTGAATCAACCATTATCGTTAAGACAACAAAAGATCCTAAAAATTCAGTTGTTCAAAAAATCGTAGATTTCGTTGAAAAGGCACAATCAGAAAAAACGAAATCTCAATCATTTATTGATCGTTTTGAAAAATGGTATGTTTACGTCGTTATTCTCTTCGCAATTTTCTTAATGGTTGTTCCACCGATTTTTGGCTGGTGGACACAAGAAGATGCCTTCTATCGTGGTGTCATCGTGTTAGTAGTTGGTTCACCATGTGCTCTTGTAGCAAGTATTACTCCTGCGATGTTATCTGCTTTATCCAATGGTGCAAGAAAACGAATTCTTATTAAAGGTGGTTATCCACTTGAATCACTCATTGGTGTGAATGCAATTATGCTTGATAAGACAGGTACTGTTACTTCTGGTATTCCTCATGTTGTAAGAATTGAAGTCATTGATTCTGTAGACCGTGAAGAAACGCTTAAAATGCTTTATGCACTTGAAAAACAATCAACTCATCCACTCGCAAAATCAATTATTGACCATCTTGGACCCACGTATAAGACAACGAATATTAAGACAATCGAAGTTTCTGGACATGGTATGGAAGCTACAGTTGATGGTGTTAAATGGCAAATCGGACGATTTAATTCAATAATCCATCAAGATTTACAAGAAAGATTTGATCGCTGTAATTCTATGGGACATTCAAATGTTGCGATTATTAAAGATGGTGTCATCGTTGGATTTGTTGCTTTAATGGATACGATTAGAGAAAATGCTAAATCTGTGATGCAAGAACTAAAAAGTATGGGAATTAAAACTGTATTGCTTACTGGTGACCATGAATTTACGGCAAGTGCAATTGCTAAAGAAGCTGGAATCGATGAATATCAAGCTGATTTACTTCCAGAACATAAGGTAGATCGAGTTAAACATTACCAAAAGAAATATGGTAAAGTCATTATGGTTGGCGATGGTATTAATGATGCTCCAGCTCTTGCTACAGCGGATGTATCGATTGCGATGGGTACAGCAACAGACGTATCACTAGAAACATCAGATATCGTCATTATGAATGACCAATTAGAAAATATTCCTAAAGTCATTAAACTTGCAAGACGAACAAGACTAATTACACTTCAGAACATTATATTCTCAGTATCTGTGATTATCTTCCTTCTCATATCAAACGTCTTTGGTATCATCGAATTACCTATCGGTGTTGTCGCACATGAAGGATCAACAATACTTGTTATTCTAAACAGTTTAAGATTATTAATTAACAAAAAATAACACCTTATCACAAGGTGTTTTTTTTAACAATCAAATAGTCTATATAAAATAAAAAAGGCCATGTGGCCTTATCCGAGTTTAAGTGGCGCCCACACTAGGACTCGAACCTAGGACCCCCTGATTAACAGTCAGGTGCTCT
>JAEWVV010000245.1 GCA_023458995.1 Bacillota bacterium | reverse complement strand
GATTCACTCATCAGGTTTATCGGTACGTATGCAGGAGATTATAATCAAAGATTTCAGATGAGAATCCATTAAGGCTTTAAGCTTGTCGCTGCTGAGCTCAATGAAATGTTCAATTAAGCGTCGCGCTCAAAAATCTTAAAAGCACTAAAGAGAGTTCTAACACCTTAATTCATTTCATTTACACAAAATTCTTGACACTACCATTTAGAATTAACACCTCAATCAAATAAACCATATTATGGAAAAGAGATAATCTATAATAATGAAGATGAACTTAAAAAAGAATTTCAAAATCAAGGATATGATGTAATTGACATTTCAAATGATATTGCTCCAGGAGAATATCCAGAGTTCAGTTTGAAACTAATCAGAGGAGAATAGTAAATGAGATATTTAACTAAATACTGGTATAACAAGATGCAAAAGGGTGTAATGAATTTAACTCAAGAGGAAAATGAGTGGTTTGATTTGATAGACAAACTATATGAAGAAGAAACTGAATCATTTGCATATCCACTTCACGATGGTGTATTGGTAAACTTTCAAAAGATTAATATTTATTAAGGGGAGTATTTATGGCAAAAAAACTTGTTGAGTATTACGATTATACATTTGCTTTAAAATTATCAGAAAAATTAAAAAGTGCTGATCATTTGTTTAGAACTGATTTGTTTTTGGATTACTTAAAAAACAATCTAGCAGAAGAAAGTTTTTTGCAAAGACAAGATCTGTATGTTAACGCACTTGAGATGTCTTTGTCTGGGAATTATCTTAAACATCTAGAAACGTTTAAAAAAATATGGGGGCCTGAACTAAAAAAAGAAACAGGAATGTTCACTGAAGGTTGGTGGTTATGGCCAATGGGTAGATTTATAGAAAAACACGGTTTAAAAGACGAAATAGCAACATATGACTTCTTATATGATTTCACTAAAAGACAGACAGGTGAATATGCAATAAGATACTTACTTGTTAAAGATCCTTTAAAAACAATGAATGTTTTATTAAAATGGAGTAAGGATGTAAATGTTCATGTAAGAAGACTAGCAAGTGAGGCAGTGCGTATTGCTTTACCTTGGTCATTTAAAACTACGGTTGCCTTGAATTATTTCAATATTTATGAGAAAATTCTTACTAACCTTAAAGATGATAAATCTAAGTTCATCCAAAAAAGTGTTGGTAATAATTTAAATGATTTATACAAACATGATCCAAATTTGGCATTCAAAGTTATTGATGAGTGGCAAAAAGAAGCACTCACTGATGCAACAAAATGGATTATTAATCATGGATTAAGAAGTCGTAAGATCAAAGAATAACACATCGCATATAGCGAGATTTAAACCTCTAATAATACTCCAAAAACTAAGGGTGCTAATCTTGTATTAAAATTAGTATCCCAACACAACGGAGATAATGAGATTTGAACTCTAACATTAAGCATCATATTCTAGGGGGTGCGTAACTTTTTAGCAGGGGTGCGTAAAAAAACACAGGGGTGCGTAGATTTTGATAGGGGTGCGTAATTGTATCAATATAGTTCTACAAACCCAAAACAAAGAACAAGACCGCACTTGCGGTTTTTTTATAACCAATTGTTTAGAAAATGCCATGTTTAAATCATTTAAGAATATTGTTTTGGCATTCAAATAAAAAGGATTGCATTTTCAAAAATAAGTGCTAAAATCAAAACGAATGGAGAGTGACATGATGAAAGATAGAAAATTGAAAGGTTTTATCATGACAACGATGAACGGAATGGTTTATGGACTATTCGCAACACTCATCATCGGGGTCATCATAAAACAAATTGGATTACTACTTGATATTGAATTACTCTACGATACGATTTATAATAGATTAGCTACTTTGATGGGTGTTGGTATCGGTATAGGTATCGGTATTAGTTTAAAGATGAACGGTTTAAAATTGGTTGTTGCCGGAGTCATTGGTGGAATTGCATCGTCATTTACTCTGCTGATTGATGGAACATTTGTTTATGGTATCATCGCGAATGAACCTGTTAAAGTATACTTTGTTACGATTCTAGGTATTGTTTTCTTGGATAAAATTCTTGCTAAAAAAACACCTATTGATATTCTATTAATCCCATTGACGGGTGTTGCCATTGCAATTATTTTAACACTTATTATTGGTGGTCCAGTTCGTCAAATCATTACTTATATTCAAGAGTTTATTACATGGACATTTGAATTTGCTCCAATCCCAATGTCAGTCGTTGTAGCTGTTGTGATGGGAATCTTATTAACTTCACCATTATCTTCAGCAGCGATTGCGATTGCAATTAACTTAGATGGAATCGCTGGTGGTGCTGCAGTCATTGGTTGTACAGTACAAATGATCGGTTTTGCAGTACAATCAAGAAAAGATAACTCCATTGGTGTTGTTTTATCAGTTGCATTTGGGACTTCAATGTTACAGTTTAAAAATATCTTAAAGAAGCCCATTATTTGGTTACCAACCATTATTGCATCCGCAATTTTGGGACCACTATTCTATATCTTCTTAGGTACAAAGTCGACCAAAGAAGGAGCTGGTATGGGTTCATCAGGATTAGTCGGACAACTACAGACATTAGTTGCTATGGATTATTCACTTAATGCATGGTTATCTGTTGTTCTCATGATTGTGTCATCAGCTGTTTTGGTTTATGTTATTGATCTTATCTTTAGAAAAAAGGGTTTGATTGTTACAGGCGACTTAGCTATCAACAAAGATATCAATTCTTAGTCTGAATATATAACATATCCATATTTATATGATAAAATAGGTATTGAAATAAATTATAGATAAGAAAGTGGTGTGTTTATGAACAAACGTGTTTATAACAAAGCCTTTGGCAAAATCGTGAGAACGCTTGGATTTATGCTTGTTTTAGTATCATCTGTCTTCTTAGCAGTTGAACTGATCCTTACGTATCAAACGCTACCTTTTATTGAAACATTACTTCCCTATGCACAAATGGTCAGTGATTTTACTTCCCAATATGTATTTATTAGTCAATATGCAGTGCTTGCACTCATCGTAGGTCAGATTTTCATCCTTTGGGCAATTCGCAAAGGTTTGATTCTACGCGTACTCCTTACATTGACTCTTGTTTTCTTATTTGTTGAAAACTCATTTTCTGGTCAATCTGTTCTAGTACCTATCGCAGTTGATTCACCAGCTTGGCTTGGTAATATCTTAGGTTTTATTGAAGGACCATTTGAACAACTCGTTGCACTTTCAGAATACATTATTCCTGCTGTGACAGTTGCTGTTCCTTTCTTACTTTGGGTATTATATGCATACAAGAAACCAGGTCGTTTCTCAATATTCATGCTTCGTTTAGGTTCAATTACATTGTTCTTAGCAATCGCAATGCTGATTGTTAAAAACTTATTTGTTCCTTCATTAGCAGATGTTGAAATCTATGGTACGATTACAACTGTTTTATACATCTTAACCTATCTATTAAATGCAATCGGTGGTTTATTTGGTACTTTAGGTTTTGCAAGAAAATAACATTTATAAATATATAAAAGCCGAAAGGCTTTTTTTGTTAAATGATGTTGACAAAAGATTATACAAGGCGTATCATAAACGAGGAAAGAAGGCGTAATTATGAAATTAATGTTTTATGTCATGAACAAACCAGAACAGTTAGAAAAATTTCTAAAAGAACTTACTAAGAAAAATATCAAAGGAGCAACCATTGTCTCATCAACCGGTATGGGAAGAGCTTTAGCTGGAAAAGAAGATGTGCCCTGGTTGGGCTCACTTAAAGCTATTTTAGATATGCCAAGAACAGAATCGAAAGTGATTTTGCTTGCATTACCTGATGAACAAGTCGATGTTGTTTATCAGGTTATTAATGATATTGCAGGCAGCCTAGATGCACCAAATACGGGTATCGCATTTACAGTTCCTATTGACAGTATCAAAGGGTACAAAGGTTAGGAAGCGTAAATAAACTCATGGAAAATTCGATTTTACTTTATATAGGCGTATTACTCGCTACAGGATTACTGTTTGGTAAGCTTGCCAAACTGATTAAACTCCCCAATGTTACAGGCTATCTCGTTGGTGGCTTACTTCTAGGACCATCAGTTTTCAATATTATTCCACACGATACAATTGAAAGTTTCTCTGTAATTAGTTCGGTTGCTTTAGGTTTTATCGCGTTTAGCATCGGTACTGAAATGAAACTTAGTTATTTTAGACGTGTGGGTGCAACACCCATTTGGATTGCAGTCTTTGAAGCGTTTTTCGCTGTTATTGTGACACTGATCGCTGTTTTAGGATTTTTCCTTATTAAAGGCGATTTATCAATGACAAACTTTAGATTTGCTTTAGTGCTATCAGCGATTGCTGCAGCAACTGCTCCAGCAGCAACCATTATGGTTGTTAGACAGTACAAAGCAAAAGGTAAACTTACTGAAACATTATTAAGTGTCGTTGCACTTGATGACTCGGTAGCCATCATTTTATTTGGTGTTTTCGTTGCAGTAGCGAATGCTTTATCAGGAGAAGCGTCAGCATCACCTGTATGGTTACAAGTTTTACAACCATTTATAGAAATTGCTGTATCACTTGGCATTGGTTCTGTAACAGGACTAATCTTAGTGTTTGGCTGTAAATGGTTCACAGGTAGAGGTAACCGCATTAGTTTATCGATTGCTGTTATTTTCTTAACACTCTTTTTGGCAAACTGGCTTCATGCATCACCACTATTAGCAGCCATGATGTTAGGTGCTGTTTTTGGTAATGTCAGCTCCAAGGTAGAAGATGTTAACGGATTACTCTATTTTATTACACCTCCAATTTTCACACTATTCTTCGTTTTATCCGGTGCTGAACTTGATATTAAGGTTTTAGGTGTTGTTGGTATCATTGGTGTTGTCTATGTCTTATTTCGAGTGGTTGGTAAGATCTTTGGGGCTTGGTTTGGTGCTAAGGTCACTAAAGCAGAACCTGTTGTTGCTAAATACTTAGGATATGCACTTGTTCCACAAGCTGGGGTCGCGATTGGGTTATCTTTAATAGCAACTCAAGTTCTAAATGTTGAAATGGGATCTCAGATTAGAGCCATCATTTTAGCAGGTACATTAATTTATGAACTTGTTGGTCCAGTCATTACGAAGATGGCTTTGAAGAAAGCTGGAGAAATATCACTTACTGCATAATAAAAGGGCGAAATTTTCGCCCTTTTTACATGAGTGATGCAAATCCTCTTAAAAAACTTTGAAATAACTTATAAAAGATATTCTTTTTAACAGTGCTTTCAATCTTAGATGATACATTAATCGTATCTTCATAGAAGTTAAGCATATCTTTTATGGTTGATGCTTGGTTTAAATAAACCGAATTTTCAAAGTGAAGATACAAACTTCTAAAATCTAAGTTGCATGTACCTATCATCGCTTCATTCCCATCTACGATCATCATTTTGGAATGAATGAAACCTGGGGTGTAGCGGTAAACCTTGACTCCTGCTTGCATGAGTTCTGGTACATAGGATTCAGTGACCATAAAGATAAGTTTCTTATCAGGTATGTAAGGAATAATAATTCTAACCTCAACACCTGATTTTGATGCAAGCTTTAAGGCTTCTGATAATTCGTTATCGATGATTAAGTAGGGTGTTGTGATATCAATGGATTTCGTTGCAGAAGTAATCAGTGATAAATACATATTTTTAGATGTGAGTTCTCGATCGAGTGGTGCATCATTAAATGCTGCAACATAACCATCAGAAGTTTGGATATTTGTGTTCTGATAATTTAAGTAGTCGACTTTTTTACCGGTTTGGAATCTGTAGTTTTCAAGAAAACAAAGCACTAAACTCCAAACTGCTTCACCTTCTAAGCGGATACCGGCATCATGCCAATGACCAAAGGGTTGAATCTTATTGATGTATTCATCTCCAATATTAATACCACCGGTATAACCCACTTTACCATCAATAACAACAATCTTTCTGTGGTCTCTATAGTTCATCGCGAAATTTAAGTGTAGTCGCATCGGATTGAAGGGGATCACATCAATGTGAAATTTTTTAAGTTTTTTGTGGTACTGATAGGGAAGTGTTGATGATCCAAAATCATCATAGATTAGTTTAACATCAACACCTACATGGGCTTTATCAATTAAGATATCTAAGATTTGATCCCACATCGCTCCTTTGTTGATAATAAAAAACTCTAAGAAGATATAACTTTTTGCATTCTTTAAATCTTTAATCATTGATTCATACATCAGTTCACCAGAACCTAAGAATTCTGTTTTGGTGTTCGTATAGATCGGCCAGTTTAATTTATATAAGTATTTGGATGTCTTTGTTTGTAGTGGATTTTCAAGATGCTTCATATATCTATAACGCTCTTGATCAATATTCTTATATCTTGTGAGTATTTTCTTTGAGAAGTTTTGCTGGCGATAGATGATATAGAAGATACCACCAA
Organism: Bacillota bacterium; assembly: GCA_023458995.1. Lineage (GTDB taxonomy): Bacteria > Bacillota_I > Bacilli_A > Acholeplasmatales > Acholeplasmataceae > Peloplasma. The sequence continues at coordinate 2,773 of JAEWVV010000245.1, read as the reverse complement.
ATAATGGGAAAATTAATATCGGCATGATCCAGGTTAGTTTGTAGATGGGATTTTCCTCTTTAACAAGTAAATACATCACAATCAAAACCGATAACGTGTAGTTAATGATTTGGATATAAAGAAATTGAGATAAATAGTTTAGGATGTAGAAGAGGAAGAAGAGTTGAGCTAAGATTAATAATAAAATTAAAAATGTTCTGCTTAAAAGCATTCGAAGAAGTTTTTTCATTTCATAACCTCCTTTTTGAAAATAAGTTTATGTGTAGATGAAAGTTTTTGATCATAAGTATAACCATCAAGTATAATTTTCTTTAAATGATTTAAGTCTTGAATATGATGTTCGATTAAATAACGGGCAAATTTACCACGCATCGTTTTCACTTCCATTGACCTTTTTTGTGGCATTCCATCTTTGATGGTGATAAAATCGATATGGTAAACATTTAGATCATTGGGTAATACTTTTAGATATTCTTCAGATAAAAGACTAACAATCATTTTATCCTTACACAATGTCTTAAAATAGTAGTCTAATTTGGGTTGCCAAAAAGAATAGAGATTATCAATTGTTGTGTCTTGCATCTCAAGACGGTATAAACTAATTCCATCAAATGGTTTTAAAATACCATAGAGACCAGATAAAATCATTAAATGATCTTGCATAAAAGCTAATGATTTATCATCAAGTGATTTCACATGAAATGCCTTGAATGCTTGTCCAAGATAGGTATAAATGGCTTGATATGTGTTTTCACCAAATGTATCTATATAAGAAATAACATCTAAAAGAAGGTTATCACTTAGTTTCATTTTCTTTTGGATCACAGATTTAGGTGTTTGTTTTAACTTGTTCATTAGTATATTTGCTTCAGAAAAAAAGTAAGGCACGTCATTTGCTTTGATTAATTCTTTAGCAAATGTCTTTGCCGGGGATAGTAAAATCTTCATTTTTATGTCCTCACATTGTACTTTGATTATATCAAAATAGAGAAAAAAATGATACAATAGTTATGTTATCAGGAGGTTAGAACGTTGAACGAAAGAAAACTTTCCTTACTCATGGATTTCTATGAACTCACCATGGCGAATGGATATTACATGGACCAAAAGGTTAACCAAATTGCAGTTTTTGATGTTTTCTTTAGATCGATACCAGATCAAGGTGGCTACGCTGTCTTTGCTGGTTTGGAACAAGTCATTGAATACATCGAAAACTTATCATTTTCAGAAGACGAAATTGATTATTTAAGAAGTAAAAAAGTCTTTGATGAATCATTTTTAACGTATTTAAAAACGTTTAAATTTAGTAGTGATGTTTATGCGATGAAAGAGGGAACACCCATTTTTCCACATGAACCTATTCTAATTGTTAGAGGTCCAATTATTGAATGTCAACTGATTGAAACGATGATTCTACTCACCATTAACCATCAAAGTTTGATTGCTACAAAAGCATCACGAATTGTTCATGCCGCACAAGGAAGAGCAGTTTTAGAGTTTGGTGCAAGAAGAGCTCATGGTTATGATGCATCGATCTATGGTGCAAGAGCAGCTTACATATCAGGGGCTATTGGATCATCTAATACCTATGTTGATTATATGTATAAGATTCCTGCCATTGGAACAATGGCACATAGTTATATTCAAAGTTATGGTTCTGAATATGAAGCATTCAAGGCCTATGCAACGACTTATCCGACAAATACTGTTTTATTAGTAGATACCTATAATACGCTTAAACAAGGTATACCAAATGCGATCAAGATTCATAAAGAAGTCTTAGAACCTAAAGGTTATCGTTTAAAAGGTATTCGACTTGATTCAGGTGACTTAACCTATTTAACAAAAGAAGCACGTAAGATGCTTACTGCAAATGGATTAGGTGATGTAAAAATTACAGTATCAAACTCACTTGACGAGTATTTGATTAAAGAACTTATTGCACAAGGTGCTGAAATTGATGCATTTGGTGTTGGTGAAAGATTAGTTACAGCACGTAGTGAAGCAGTGTTTGGTGGTGTATTTAAATTAGCTGCAGTTGAAGAAGAAGGAAGTTTAATTCCTAAAATCAAGATTTCAGAAAACATTCAAAAAACGACAACACCAGGATTCAAGCAAGTTTACCGTTTTTATGATGAATTTGGTATGGCTGAAGCTGATGTGATCACACTTCACGAAGAATCAATTGATCCAAAAGAGCCTTATCATCTCTTTGACCCACATTTTCCTTGGAAGTCAAAAACAATTGATAAGTTTACGGCAGTTCCATTACTCACCCAGATTTTTAAGAAGGGTGAACTTATTTATGCCATCCCTTCACTTGATGAAGTGAGAAAGTATGCAAAGCAAGAACATGACCGCTTATGGCCAGAAGTTCTAAGACTTGAACATCCACATGAGTACTATGTTGACTTATCACAAGCACTCTGGGATTTAAAACAAGATATGATTAAAAAATATAAAAAATAGAATGAAGGGTTAGTTTGGCGCGTCCCATTAAAAAACAAAATTTAGAACGAATATTACATCAACCATCGTTATTAAAAGGTATTGTCATAATGGCAATACCCGTTTTTTTGAACAACTTTTTAAAAAGTTTACATGATATGGTCGATGCAATCTTCGTTGCACGTATGGATGTTTCGAGTCAAGAAACATTAGATGCAGCGCTTGCTGCATTAAATATTCACTGGCCAGTATTTAACTTGTTTATGGCACTTGTCGTTGGACTGGGGATTGCTACAGTTGCAATGGTCAGTCAGTATGTTGGAGC
>JAEWVV010000244.1 GCA_023458995.1 Bacillota bacterium | reverse complement strand
CAACATTACACCCTAATTTAGGGATGGTTGAAGTGGGTGACGATTCATTCGTTCTTGCTGACTTACCTGGATTGATTGAGAATGCTCACCAAGGTCTAGGTTTAGGAATTCGTTTCTTAAAACATATCGAACGTTGTCGCATTTTCCTTCATGTTGTTGACCTAACACGTGATAATCCTTATGAAGATTATTTAAAAATCAATCATGAATTACAAATGTATGATGATGCACTTCTTGAACGTCCACAAATCATCGTTGCAAACAAAACAGATATACCTGGTAATGAAGAAAAACTAAACGTATTAAAAGAAAACATTAAAGCACCTTTAATCGCGATTTCTGCGCATCAGAAAAAAGAAGTTAAGGAATTGCTTTACTTGACACTTGAAACGCTTAAAAACGCTCCAGCGGTCTTTGAAAAGACTCCTGAGTATGTTAAAAACTATACGCTTGAATCAGAAGAACCTGATTTCATTATTACAAAAGCAGCAGATGGTAGTTTTGACTTAACAGGAAACAAACTAAAACTTGTGTTCGAGAGAACAGACTTTACAAAAGATGAAGGTGTCAAACGCTTTGCAAGACAACTTAGAAGTATGGGGATTGATGAAGCACTTCGAAAAGAAGGCGCGAAAAATCACGATACAGTACGTATCTTCTCTTACGAATTTGAATTTATTGAATAGGGACATAAGTCCCTTTTCTTTTTATAAGAAAAAGGAAGGTTTCCCTTCCTTAGTTTAGATGTAACATTTTAACTTTTGAGAAGTGTGTCTTTCTAAGAAGTGAGAGTTCTTTCATCAGCACATGGTTTTGTTGCCGTTTAGTTTGACGGGTAAATCGTTTCATGTGTTCATTGATGTTTTTAAGTTCCTCTTCACGTTTTAAGTTCATACGTTTTAACGTATGTTCTTCTTGGAGCAGGCGCATATTTTGGTTCTTTTTGCTCTTTTCCATTGTTTCTTCGATATGATTACTCTTTTGTTTGAAGTTGGTCATGCTCTTTTCATGGTTAACTTCATATTTAAGAATAATCGCATCATTCTTGTTCGTAATTGATTCTTCAATGGATTGATGATTCTTAATTGCGTTTTGGATGGATTGGTCAATACCTAAGACAACTTTATCGTATTGAGTTTTGAGTTCACTTAATCGAACCTGATGTTCATGTTCATATTGCTGCGCAGATGCGAGCTGGTTTTCATGAATGAGGTTAAGTTCTGATTCTCTTCTAATCGTATTTTCAGAGAGTTTAGTTTCAAGAACTTTGGTTAAGTTTTGATTTTGATAAAGTGCTTTTTTAAACGTTAAGTTTTCGAGTTCAATCTTCTTACGTGTCTTTATACGAAGTGTTTTTTCGTGCTGACGATTTTCATGTTCTCTTTTTAACTGATCGGATTTAAAATAACTTAATTGACGTGCGTAACTATTGTTTAAACTACGTGTCAGTTCATTTGTCGATTTTCTAAATCCGAAGGTTAAGACTTGTTGTTCCTTTTGGTTCTTTTGATAGAAGAGAAGCATTAAGTTCATAAACTCTTGATGACGAATGATAATCTTCTTTTCAAATGTATTCAAACTAACAGTTAAACCTTTGAGCTTATCCGTTAAGAATAGATCGCTTACATAAACTTCATTATAAAGTGAGTCATAGAAGTGCATTAAAGCATCTTGATAGGTTTTAATATCAGTAGTGAGTTTCTCATAAATCTTTTTATTTTTATCGAGATAAGTATAAAAGATTGAGGCTTCTTTATGTTTACGTTTAGTCAGTGAATCTTCCTCTTTCTTTTGTTTTAATTGGATATTTTTAATTTCTAAATCGAGGGGTGTGATTTGTAGATGTTTTTGGTCCATCGATTTTTCGATACGATTTAATAATTGTTTTAATCGTCTTACTTCATGTTCTTTGTTAGATACTTCCTTAAGGAGTTGTTTTAGATCTTGATGTTTACTTTCTGATTTTGTTTGAACCTTAAGTGTTTCAATCTGTTTATCAAGTTGTGTAAGATGTAGGGTAATACGTTCGATTTCAGCTTGATTGATAAAGAACTGTTCTTCAAGTTCCTTAATATCAGCTTCAATAAGCGTAATTTTATCTTTCACTTTTTGTGCTTCTTGGTCGTAATAGTTCATCATGTTTTCATGCTTAAGCATATATTTATAACCGGTTAAATCTTCAATTTTTTTAATATAGAATTCTTGGTCAATTCGTTGATATTCTTCAAAGATATTAAAGAAAGAAGAGAGAAGTTGTGATGAATTGCGTTTGATAAAGTCAATCATTCCTTTGAAGACTTCAGGGTGTGAAGGAAGATGATAAAGTTCAATTAAAGAATCTTTAAAAATACATTCTGCTTGATAAAACATAAAGATAATTTCAAAGAAATTTTCTGTAATTTTTTGACTGTTTTCAAGTTCATTTTGATAGGTTCTAAGAAGTCTTGTAGCTTTCTCATTACTCATACGCTGTTGATGTTTATATCTGGATTCATTGACGATGAATGTTCGTTTAACTTCTTCAGATAAAGCATCCTGCTTGAGTTGATCTAATGTTTGTTTATGGGATAAAAAGACGAGTTCTTTTTCTAAATCAATTTCACTTAATTGAACTCTCAAATCATGCTCAATGGCTTGTTTCTGCTTGTTAAATAATACATTTGAAAGTTCAATTCGCAATTCTTGTTCAGATAAACTAAAGTCTCTTTTTAATTTTTCTTTTTCGAGTTCAAGTTGAGTTGATGCATTTAAAACGCGAATATCCGCTTCATAATGCGTTTTTTCTTGATCGCGTTTATGGTCAAGTGTTGCGAGTTCTTTCTTTAATTCAAAGTCAAGGAGAGTTTCTGAATGTTTATAAATCGCAATCGTAACGTGTGCATCATTTGCTAAAAGATTGAGTTCTCTTTCTTGAATAGCTGCACCAATGGATAACTGATACTCAAGTGGAAGAAGATCAAAATTATGTTGTTGGAGTAATATTTCTTTTTGATATGTATACGTTTGATCGAGTGACTTTTGCATGAGTTCTGATGCTTGTAAGTTATGATTGAAGTTAAGATCAATTTTTGCGAAATCTTGTTTTTTCTCATACTCATAAAGCACTTTTTTTAAGCGCCATTCATTGATTTCTTTTAAATGTTTTTGATCAAGTTCATAGAGCTTACGTTGTGTATCTTTTTTCTTCTGAATAATGT
>JAEWVV010000243.1 GCA_023458995.1 Bacillota bacterium | reverse complement strand
CTTTACTACGTGCGCCACCAATACAAACTGCTTCATCTGCAAGTTTGACATGAAGTGATGTTTCATCTGCTTCTGAATAGACTGCTACTGTTTCAATTCCTAGTTCTTTACATGCACGAATAATGCGAACAGCAATCTCTCCGCGGTTTGCAATAAGTATTTTATTTTTCATGCGAATCACCCACACGCATAATGATTTGATTAAATCCGATGACATCTCCATTTTTGGCAAATATCTCTTTAATAACACCATCATAAGGGGATGTAATTTCATTCATGATTTTCATCGCTTCAATAATGCATACGACTTGGCCTTTTTTTACACTTGATCCAACTTCAACAAATGGTTTTCCATTTGGTGTTGATGAAGCATAAAAAGTACCAACGAGTGGTGATTTGATCGTTGTTTGTTGATTTAATTGAACAGGTTTTTGTGTTGTTTGAATAACGCTTGTTTCTTCTTTAGGAATGATTGTTTGATTAACTTCTTGATTTTTATTTTTAGAGAGTCTTAATTTAAATCCTTCCATTTCAAGTTCTAATGTCATCAAAGGAGAACTCTCAAAGTCCTTGATTATACTTTGTATTTCTTTAATTGTCATGTATAGTTACCATTTCACTTTTCAAATTTGATAAAACTAGATTCAGCATCGAAGATTCATGTTTGTTGACAGAGTTTTTATATGTTCATATCTCATGCTACCTAAGATGTTTAAAACAAAAATGACCATGGCGAATTTAATATGATACGGTTAAGGAATAAAACGTTTAAATCGCTTTTGACCATTTCTAATGTTCGTTTAACAACTCCCCTTTTGTTTGGCAATTCAAATGTTTTGAAATTCAAATTATATGCCTGTGTTTATTCTATCACAAATCAAAGTGATGTCAAGTATAAAAGCGTTTGTAGTTTTCATATAAAAGAAAAACCTATGACACATCATAGGCTATAGTTTAATCAAATTTGTTAGTGTTTTATGTGAAACATAAGCTTGAATTGTTTGAATGACTTCAGTGATTAGTCGTTCTTGCATCTTGGGTGAAGCTGAAGCTTGATGAGGTGTAATAAAAACGTTTTTTGCATGCCATAAAGGATGATCTTTTGGAAGTGGTTCTGGGGTTGTTACATCAAGGCCTGCACCACGAATGAGTCCATTGTTTAAGGCATGAATCAGTGCATTTTGATCAATCACTTCACCTCTTGCTACATTAATCATTAAAGCATGGGGTTTCATAAGTTTAAATTCATTTTCACCAATAAAGTGCTTTGTTGCATTCGATAGTGGGAGAGATAAGATGATATAGTCTGAACTACTAAGTAATGTTTCTAGTCCGTTACGATCATGAAAGAGTTCATCATAATTTGAATCTTCCATCTTTGTTCTCCGGTATCCTAAGATATGACAACCAAACGCTTTTAAACGTATGGCAACTTCTTTTCCAATTGAACCTGCTCCAATAATACCAACTGTCTTTTGATAGAGTTCATGATCGATACGTTCAAACTCCCATGCTTGGTTTTTCATATGCTCTATATAAAGAGGGAGTCTTCTATTGAAGGTAAGAATTTTAGCGATTACATCTTCAGCGATTTGAATGCTAAAAACATCTTGTGCATATGCGATTTCAATACCCCTTATTTTGATATTCTCTAAATCAATCGTGTTATATCCAGCTGTAAGTAATTTGATGAATTTGAGGTTTGGCATTTGATCAAGATATGTATCAGTCACATGCTGTGGCATGGTGATTGCGATCACTACATCATAAGCTTGTTTGATATCCGTTACAATTTCATGACCTGAAAGTGCACCTTCTATTTGACTGACATAGTGATCTTTTAATAAATATTTATCTAACCATATTTTCATTTTTGTCACCTATCCATTTATCAAATGCTAATCTTCTCAAATCGCCTTCGCCAGGTTCTAACATTATCCAACCTCTTTCTACATATCCATGGTTTTTAAAGAGTTTGATTGCAAAACGATTGGTGAAGTAAGTATCGATTCGAATATAGTTTATACTCATCTTGATTGCCATTTCATCAGCAAATTCAAGTAGTTTTATTCCTATTTTTTGACCTAAGTAGGCTCTTTTTACAGCTAAACGATGAATCGTTAAATAAGAGTGATCATAACCCCACGAACCCTCATAAATGATGTTATATGTTCGTTCAATCCCTGATTTAATCGCAATCATACCCACAATTTCATGGTTTATTTCATAGACAAAAAACTCACCCAAAAGAATGTCATTGATGAATGTCTCTTGGGTTGGATTTTGGTGTTGCCACTGATCTATATTTCTTTCTTTGAGTAGTGAACTTGTTTCAAGTCTTAATTCCCAAATAGCATTTAAGTCATCTAAGGTTGCTTTTCTAATCATGTTACTCGCTTACTAAAATGACGGATAGCAATAAAGCTTCTACCTGTTTCATCTTAATGGGTAGTGCATACATCATATAGCTTCCTTCTGGAACTTCGCCAAGTCTTAGACCTTCAATAATTAGAACATCATGGTCCATCAAAATATGATGGGTTGGATGTCCTTTTTGGTCTCTTTCAACACCAAGTGCATCAACACCAACACCAGCTACCTTCTTTTCTGTTAAATAAGTAGCTGCGCTTTCTGTGACATATACAAATTTAAAATTGAATGTATCTTCGAAAGAATTTTTTGTCTTAAAAAGGACAAAATCATTTTCTTTAATATCGAATTTAACTAAATCTTCCTTACGTATTTCTTCATTAACATGTGATAAATCAAAGACTTTCACCTCACGAATGAGTTTATTTAAATCAAGCGTATCAGAGGTAGCTCCATCTTCAATCATGTGAAGTGGGAAATCCATATGCGTTCCGGTATGAAGATTTAATAGAACATTGGTTTCATAAGCACTTGAGTTTTGAAAGTTTGATGCATTGATGAACTTAGGCTTTTTTTCTTCTTTGTTTTTATAGACTTGAACATCTTTTGAAATCGTCATTGAAACATCATAGATTTTCATTTCATCGTCTCTCCAGTCAATTCTTTAATCAGAGGTTTTAAATCATCATAATCCTTATAGTTTATGGGTTTACCTTGATGCTTTTTAACTGCATCAATAAACTTCCATGAAAGCTCAATCTCATCCCATCTGGTAAAGAGTGACTTATGGTGTTCTGTGATATCTTTCAATAGCTTTTCATACGCTTCTGACATATTACCGACACTATGACAAGAGACACAATATTCTAATTCAACTTCTTCTACATCATCTCTTAAGCCAGGAACTTTAGAGTTTAAAATAAGTCCTACACCATCAAGAGGTGCGATTTTGATATAGAGTTTATTTGTAGAAAGAGGTAGGTTCCATTTTCTTTGTTCAGATGTTTCTTCAAATTCGATAATGATGAGTGATTCTTTTTGATCAAGTTTTTTACCTGTCATCAAATAGAATGGAACACCTTTAAAGCGTGGTGTCTGAACAAACGCTTTAATGAAGACGAACGTTTCTGTATTTGAGTCAACAGGTATATTTTTCTCTTGATGGTACCTGTCATACTGCGCAAAGATCAGTGAATCTTTATCAAACTTAAGATGCTCTAAAACTTTAACTTTTTCATTTTTCACATCTTCAGAATGATAAGATAGTGGTACTTCCATCGCAATCAAAGAAAGCATCTGTAAAAGATGACTTTGTACCATATCTCTTAATGCACCTGATTGATCATAATATCCAGCTCGACCTAATATACCATCGGTTTCTTTAGCGATAATTTTAACATTTTTAATTGAACGATTATGCCAAATCTCTTCAAAGATACGATTGGCAAAACGAACCATTAAAATATTTTGGATCATTTCTTTTCCGAGGTAGTGATCGATACGATAGATCTGTTTTTCATCGAAATATTGCCAGAGCATTTCATTTGTTCTTTTCGCACTTTCTAAGTCATGACCAAAAGGTTTTTCAAAGATAATCGATTGGTTGATATTACCTTGAAGAACTAGTTTCGATTCATTGATGTGTTTTGCAACAACAGGAAAAAGTTCTGGCCCAATCGCTAGATAATAGAGTTCACGTGCAGTATCACTTTTAAGTGATGCCATAAGATCGACTAAAGGCTTATAATCTTCATATTCTGTAATCTCTATTTTTTGATAGATAACAAGTTGTGATAAAACCCCTAAATCAAGTGTAGATTTAGCTGCTTCATTCATGACTTCAAGATACGAATTTGTCGTGTAATCTCTTCTTCCTAAAGCAACTATTTTCGTGTTTTTAGGTATTTGGTTTTCAGTATAGAGTCTAGAGATTGCCGGTAGTAACTTTCTTGATGTTAAATCACCGGTTGCTCCAAAGATTGTGATAATTAAATCATACATGATATATCTCCTTTACTTCGTATCCCAAGCATGCCACAAATAATGTGAAACAACAGATCGATAGGGTGACCATTTAAGAGCAATCTCTTTCATTTGGTCATGGGTTAATGTTTCATCATCATAGACTTTCTTTAATGCATTTCTTAGTCCTAAATCAAGGACTGAAAACACATCTTCTCTTCCTAGTGAAAACATTAAAAACATTTGTGCAGTCCAAACACCAATACCTTTGATCTTTGTAAGCATATCAATAATCTCTTGATCGGTTTTTAATTCGAGATGATTAAGATCTACGATTCCTTGATGTATGCATTCTGCAAGACTTTTTAAATATGCTATTTTTTGACGCGATAATCCTAATGCTTTTAAATCTTCTTCTCGTGCATTTAGTATTTTTGTTTCATTAATTTCATTATTAAAAAACTCATAAGCTCTTTTAGAAATCACATTGGCTACCTTAGATGATAGTTGTTGTGCGATGATAGTATCAACAAGCGATTCAAAATAACTTTCACTTAGTCTCACAACCATTTCATCTCTTCTGTCAAATAAAACTTTTAGTTTTGGATCTTTTAACATGAGTTCTTGAATAATCTTTGAATCTTTATGATAAACGAGTGTGTTCATAAGAAATCCTCCACTTATTTTATTATAGCATGTATAGATACTCATAAAGAATGCTAAACATATACACAGTATCTATTTTAACTGATATTATTTGATATTCAAATATTAATGGTAACGATTAACTCCTAGAAGAATATAAAAGATATGTATCTATTGCTTATCTCAAGGATTGAATCATATATCATAGGTTCATTTGACCAAAGGTCATTTTTAAGATAGAATGAAGGTGAGGTGAATTAGAATGGAAACAAAACACATCAATCAGTCGATTCGCCAAGTTGTTTATGCAAAACACGGCATGGTAGCTACCTCAGAACCTCAAGCCGCACAAGCGGGTCTAGATATATTAAAAAAAGGTGGAAATGCCATTGATGCAGCGATAGCTGTTGCATCTACACTTACCGTAACTGAACCAACTTCCAATGGTATTGGTGGTGACAATTTTGCGATTGTCTGGTATAATAATCAACTTTACGGTTTAAATGCCAGTGGTTACGCTCCTAAACTTTTATCTTTAGAAAACTTAAAAAAACTAAAACTTACCGAAATGCCTACACATGGTTTAATTCCTATTACAGTACCAGGTGCTGTATCTGGTTGGGCTGAACTTTCCAAGCGTTTTGGTAATCTTTCGCTTAAAGATAGTCTTCGTCCTGCAATCGATTATGCAAGACATGGTTTTGTTGTACAAAAGACGGTTGCTGAAAACTGGAACCGGTCAAATACACTTTATCAAAAGGTTTTTAGACATGAGATGTACGCACCATGGTTTGATACATTCACAAAAGCACTAAATGCCCCCAAAGAAGGTGAACTTTGGACATTAAAAGATCATGCAACCACGTTAGAAGAAATTGGTGACACATTAGGTCAATCTTTCTACCGTGGAAAAATTGCTGATCAAATCGAAGCATTTTCAAAGAAATATGGTGGTTTAATTCGTAAAAGTGATCTAGAAACATTTACGCCTGAATGGGTTGAACCTATTAAAACAAATTATAGGGGTTATGATGTCTATGAACTTCCACCCAATGGGCAAGGTATGGTTGCACTCATGGCACTAAACATACTCGAAAACTTTAATTTTAAAGATAAAGAACTCATTTCAACTTATCATAAACAAATGGAAGCCATCAAACTCGCATTTACAGACGGACATGCTTATATTGCTGATCCAAAAGCAATGAAAACATCAATTCAATCACTTCTATCTAAAAATTATGCTTGGAAAAGAAGTCAAGAAATTAAGATTAATGCAATCGAACCTAAAGTAGGTAAACCGATTGGATCAGGCACAGTCTATTTAGCCGTTGCAGATCGTGATGGTAATATGGTTTCTATGATTCAATCAAACTATATGGGCTTCGGTTCAGGAATTGTTATTCCTAACACAGGAATTGCACTTCACAATCGTGGACATAATTTCTCATTAAATCCTTCTTCTGATAACTTTTTAGAACCTAATAAACGTCCATATCATACCATTATTCCTGGATTTTTAATGAAAGATCGTAATCCGATTGGCCCATTTGGTGTTATGGGGGGTTTTATGCAACCTCAAGGACATGTGCAAGTATTAATGAATATGATTGACTTCCATATGAATCCTCAAGAAGCACTAGATGCTCCTCGTTTTGAGTGGGTCGAACATAAAAAAATCAGAGTTGAACCTGATTTTAATGCGCACATCATCGCTGGTTTAATTAAAAAAGGACATGAAATAATCATCGAACCTAATTTAAGTCATTTTGGACGCGGTCAAATTATTAGACGTGACCCTATAACAGGTATTTATATGGGTGGAACTGAAAAAAGATGCGATGGCACGATTGCATCCTACTAGACTTCTTTTTGAAGTCTATTCAGACTGTAGACAAAAGGGTCATTTCTAAACAGATTATCTGCTTGGAATGACTCTTTTTTTGTTTTTGTGGATAAAAATAAAAAAATGAGCACGTTTTGCTCACGATCATG
>JAEWVV010000242.1 GCA_023458995.1 Bacillota bacterium | reverse complement strand
GTATCACCTCTTGTTAATAATGCAAGTAATGATCTACCAGAATGTATTAAACCTGTTTAAAAAAATAGACCCGCGATTTAATCGCAGGTCTTTTATTTTATTGGTGTTTGATCAAATCAATACGTTTAACGCGAAGTCCACTAGAATGTGCTTTAAATGTTAAGCGTTGGACGCCTTCATTAATAATCACTTGTGATGCAATATCAACAAACTTACCATCTGTACCATTGGTTGTAAGTGTTGATAAAACATAATCTTCACTTAAAATCGAAAATGGGATTTGTGCTTGTCCTGAAACATCGGATGCAATCGTAAGTTCTACGATATATTTACCATATGTCTTAATATCAATTGCAAACGATAATAATCCGTTCTTTCTAAAACATGCTTCATCTTGATTCATCACAATAAATTCGTTCGCCCATGTTGGTTTTGTGATATCTAGATGTGTTTTACCCCAAGCTTTATCATCGATGATATAAGGATTATCTAGAGAAACATCCTCATAATTAAAGACGTCTTGTCTTTGAAGTCTTTTTCTGTTCGTAAATACATAATGATTTTGAACTTGATGGTTTAAAAGAGATACAATCACATGATGCTTATTTCGCTTCACTTGGAATGATGCATGTTCTTCAGGTTCAAACGTCAATTGGAAATCATCTTCATGATCTAAAACATAATGCGTAACCCGTGGATCAAATGATTCTAAAGGTAATCCATCAACGAATACTTTGTTTAAGATTGGTAATGGAAATTCACTTGGTTGATGTTCGGGTGCTTCACCAATATCAGATAAATAAGTATATGAATTTAGGAGATATGAAATAATGTTTTTCGCTGCAAGTTGAGCTTCACTTACTTTTAACGACCCATTTTCAAAGGACTCCATGGCATTATCGCCTAATGAATTTGATTTACTATCGACAACAACCATATATAGATCACCTTGAGCTTTAACCATTTGTTTGATGTTCGTTCTAGTTGCTTCTTCATTCTCTTCATTCATCTTAGCCCACCAATCAGTCATGACAATTCCTTTAAATCCCCATTCATGACGCATAATGCCAGAAATGAGATCCTCATTACCTGCTGTCCATATGCCGTTAATTGGATTATAAGATGTCATTGCTGCTTTAGCGTGTGCTTTTTTAATTGCGATTTCAAATCCTTTTAAATAGATTTCACGAATTGCTCGTTCACTTGCGATACTATCTGCATCAAAACGTCTATATTCTTGATTATTAAGCGCGATATGTTTAATCGTTCCAGTAACTCCAGCTTTTTGTAGACCTTTAATAACTGCAGCACCCATCAAACCTGTTAAAACGGGATCTTCAGAGAAGTATTCAAAGTTTCTACCACATAAAGGATGGCGATGAATATTCATACCTGGTCCTAAAAGAATTTCAATGCGATATCCAATCATTTCTAAGCCAACACTATAATAGAGGGCTTCAGCTAATTGGACGTTCATCGATGCTGCTAAAAGAGTTCCATTGGGCATTGATGTTGCTTGTAATCCAGAATCCATACGGATTCCCGATGGACCATCTGCACAACATACGATGGGTAAACCATAACGAGCAAGATCTTCGGTTGTTCCACCAAATGCACTTGCAGTACCTGGTGTCACTTTAGGAGATGACATACCTTCACCGCGTACGATTTGTGCAAGTTCTTCTTTACTCATTTGTGCAACAAGATCTTCAACATCATATTTCTTTTGATAGACATCATTAAATGTAACAAATGATTTTGGCTTTTTAAACTCTTTTAAATTATTTTTATCGGATCCAACTTTTCTATTTACAGATCTTAGTGGAACATCTTCATAAGATACTTCTAAACTATGATTCTGCTCTACTGGTTTAATCCGTTTAAATGGTTTAACAGGTCTTAATCTTTCATCACATTTTTCGACTAAAAGTGTTTCTTTAACCTCATAATGTGTATACTCAAAAACAGTATTCACATCCGTAGCAAGTTCAATCGTGTACATACCTTGTTCTAGAACATAACTTGAAGCAAATCCAGTATGACCCACTTCATCATAAGATGCAAAATCATAAAGTTCAAAACTGATTGATAAGACTTCAGCTTCTCCTGGTTTTAAGACACCTGTTTTAGCAAAACCAACTAAAACCTTTTCTGGTTTCCCTAAAAGTCCCTGGGGTTGTTTGACATAAACTTGAACAACTTCTTTACCTGCATAACTACCTATATTTTTAACTTTAATTGTTAAATTAAACGCATGTTCTTTATCCACACGAATGGTTTGATAACTAAACGTTGTATAAGATAAACCAAATCCAAATGGATATCTGACATTTGTTTTACTAAATGTTTGAAAATAACGGTAACCTACATAAATATCTTCGATATATTCAGATACATCATGACCACCAAAAGTTTTTGATGCTGGAATATCACTTAAATTATAAGGAATGGTATCCGGTAGTTTACCACTTGGAGAAACAAGACCTGTCAGTATATCAACTGCAGCTCTTCCACCTTCTTGACCACCATGCCATAGATAAAGAACCGCTTGAATTGGATAACGATCCATAAATGACATATCCATAATGTTTCCTGTATTCAGTAAAACAACCACTTTATCAAAGTAGGTCGTTACAAGTTTAAGCATCTCATCTTCGCCATCAGATAATCTATAAGAACCTTTAGTATCTGTATTATCCTTGTCTTCACCTGCTGTACGGCCAATAACAACAATCGCAACATCAGATCTTTTCTTAGCTTCAATGACGATATCATCAGTTAAAGGCATTTCAACTTGGCTCCATGGCTCACTTGCCCAAAAACCAGAACCTGCATTAAATGGATTTTCATTTTCCCAATGACGGTAAACCTCTAATAGTTCTTGATCAACTTTAACAAATGGATTTTCAAGAAAAGCATCAATGATTGAAGTCACACGATCAACATTCACCAATCCCCCAGATCCAGTTCCACTCTTATAATAGTGTTCCTGAATACGACCAAAAACAGATATTTTTTGATCAATCAAAGGAAGAACGTGTCCTTCATTCTTGAGTAAAACAATACCTTCGGTAGCAGCTACTCTTGATAAATCCTTTAACCCAATGACGGGATTTTTATCACTTGATTTAAGCAAATTTAAATAGTTTTTCATATACACCTCTTGTGAATTACTTCCATTATAAATGGAAATGCAAAATAATGCTATAGGTAAAGGAAAACGTTTTTCATAAAGTATTATTTTTTACTATCATTTTACAAAATACATAAAAAAGATGATAAAAATTTGCATCTTTTTATCATCTCAATCATTTTTAATAATCTATCTTCTTCTAAATATTCCCATTCCCCCAGATGAACCGCCCCCACCTTTATTTTTAACGATTAAACCTCCACCACCTAATACAACAAATATAATCACTGAGATGATTGCTCCTAAACGATCTGATGAGCTGGCAAAAGGTGAAATCAAATAGAATAGAAGGCCAAGTGGTAGATGTGAATCATCACCAGAAACATCTGGATGATTGATTAAATACTCTTCAAACGCATCCATATCATAACCAAATCGTTCATACCCATAACAATCAATGTAAATCGACCTTAAAAGTTCATAGACCATATACATGACACTCATATCAAGATCATCTTCATAAGCGTCAGATAATAGTGTTTCATCAACAATTCGACCAAGTTCTGCTGGTGTTAAGTATTGTTCCATACGATAGCCAACTTCAATTTGTGTTTCTGCTAAAACAAGATAATCAATCTCATCAATTGTTTCTTCAGTGAAAAACAAAAGAACGAGTAAACCCATATCATTTTTACCGATTTCCCATTGTCTAAAGATTTCAGTTTTATCGTATTCTGCAATCTCACTTATATCTTCAACAACAAAGGTTGCTAATACGAGTTGTGCTCCACCATCTTTTTCATCTTTTGATACTTCATAAAGTCTTTCACCTTCTGCTGTAATACTTTCACGTGTTGCTTGATAAAGGATATTTGCATAGTCATTGACATAATATTGATTTGTCGGTCTTGGATATTCATTCTTTTTACATCCAAAAAGGATCAGCAGCAAACCGCTGATCATAATCATAAAGATAAGTTTATGAATAAAAGACTTAGTCATTGAAATCGATGACTGGAACTTCATCCACTCCATCATTCGTCTTCCAATAATCATATTCCTTTTGAAAATCAAAAAGTGCTGCATAAAGAACTCCAGGGAATCTTCTGACTGCACCGTTATACGCTTTAACCGCTTCATTATAATCTCTTCTTGAAACAGATAATGCAGATTCCATCGAAGATATTTCATCAATTAAACCATAATATCCTGCTGCTGCAGTAATATTTGGATTATCTTCAACAACAACAAGAAGATCACTTAAAGCGATGGCTTCAGCTGCATCAGCAGCAATCCGTTCTTCCATTGTATTCGCAGCAGCATATGCAGCACGTGCACTTGTAATTGCATTATAAATCGTTTTTTCATGTTCTTGTAACCCTGAAACAGCACCAACGATTTGACCAATCTTGTCATGTCTTTCTTGTAGTCTAATGCCAATATCAGAATACTTTTCATCAATTTCTGTATCCAAGTTGACAAGTCGGTTATAACCACTGATAAGTATGATACCAAACACTAAAACAATTAATCCCAAGACACCTAAAACAGAATACTTTTTGATCATCAGAATCCTCCATTTTATTATCACGAGTCATAACAAGATAGCCTTAATTTATGATATTTTAACATCATTATATGCCGATTATGTTATTTTGACAAGAACCTTGATTTCATAAACAAAAAAGGCTTTCGCCTTTAGTGTTTTTTATTCAGTTCGAAGGGCAATAACAGGGTCTTTTCTTGCTGCAATTCCACTTGGAATTAAACCTGCAATCAGTGTT
>JAEWVV010000241.1 GCA_023458995.1 Bacillota bacterium | reverse complement strand
GGGTGAAGGGACGAAAGGGTCCCCATAAACGAACCGATTGCACTTCTTTTAGCTCCAACAACATAAACCTTATTCATTTGTTTCTCCTCCTAAAGCGTTTTCATTATAAATAAAAAAATAATTTAAACATTAAGTTGATTTATTTATCGGCTTAACAAAGATGTTTTATTAGATGTAACCGCTTTATATTAATGTGAATATCTATTCATAATACACTCTTATTCTATCATAGAGAAAATGTGTTGTCAACAAATATGAGTATAAATTCATGTTAGAATACCTTTTTGAATAAAAAAAGAGGTGGGAGAGACACCTCTTTGAGATTGACTGGCATCAATCCATAATTTTTTGGGAGTAAAAGAATGAAGATGAAAAGCGTCTTCTCTCCAGACATAACAATTTAAGACATTCGTGACTTTGCTCTATTATGAACATATATTCACGTTAATCCAATCTTATCTTTTTTCTCTTTTACAGTCAAGAGTAAAACGTTTTTTTATATTATGATGCATGTTTTAAGTAAACTAAATACTTTTTTTGATTTATCAAAGATGAAACATGAATTTATTTTCATTGTTTTTTTTTATGATTTGTTTTACACTAAATATGGGTGATACGATGGATCATATGAATTATAGACTTCCCAAACGGAAAGATGGTCAAAAAACATTTGACCATATTATTGAAACAGCAAGAAAATTATTCTCTAAAAATGGATATCAAGCAACATCGATTAATGAAATCATCGAAAAATCAGGAATTGCTACAGGCACATTCTATTTGTATTTTGATGATAAGTTTGCTCTATATTCATATTTACTTTCAAAATACCGCCACCATATTCGTAAAGCAATCTCTGAAGGAATTCAAGGGGCAACCACGAGATATGAAAAAGAAAGACTCGGAATTAGAGCCTTTCTTAAATTCGCGTGGAAAGATCCACTAGCTTATCGCATTATTTGGGAATCCATGTTTGCAGATAAAGAATTG
This sequence comes from Bacillota bacterium, assembly GCA_023458995.1. Lineage (GTDB taxonomy): Bacteria > Bacillota_I > Bacilli_A > Acholeplasmatales > Acholeplasmataceae > Peloplasma. The sequence continues at coordinate 7,728 of JAEWVV010000241.1, read as the reverse complement.
TTTAGAGAATATTACATGACGTTTAGTAGAGATTATGTGAGACAACTTACTTCTGCTGTTAGTCATGGTGAGGTTAGAGATGATATCGATTTAGAAACACTCTCATATGTTCTCATGGGGATATCAAACTTCGTTGGTCTTCAAATCTTATTCAGAGATACGTTAACCGATCAAGATCTTGATCACATCACAGATAACGTGATGAAGATTTTACAAAACGGAATGTTCGTTGGCTCAGACCCCAGGGTTTGAGCTTTTTTATTTGCCACTTAAGATTCTTTTCTTCTTGCGTTCAAACTCTTCATCAGAAAACCTGCTTCATTGACGATACTCAATATAATCAAAATGACCGCTAGCCATATCCTTTTTTCATTATAGTTCTTCTTCACTTGTAAGAATGCTTGCTTTTTGCTCTTGGTATTGATAAAAAGTAATCTTTCCATCTTTATAACTCTTTTGAACTTCGTAGAGACTTTTTGATTTTGATGGGTTAAGTGTTTCAGATATATCCTTTGATTGGCTTATACGTCTTGCTTCAAAGACATATAGTGCAATGATTAAAAGATAAATGATTACATTTAAACTACCTAAAAAGTTAGCAACAAACATAAATTTAAGTTCTTCAAATACTTCTTGTGGCAGTAAGAATAGACGAAACATGTTAACTGTGGCATTAGGAATTACTAAGATAAATGCAATCGCAACCATGACAAAATCAATCACATGATAGTTTTTCTTTTTTAAGAAAATAATCATCAGGAGAACACTAGAAATTATGGAAGCTATTAACTGAAAAAATTGGATTATTGGATCAATTGAATTATTATAGATACTGATGATCTTGAGATATGCTCTTATCGATGAGTATGTCCTGTAAATTTTTAGTCCTAAAAAGTGGCACACCCATAATTCTGTGGTGATCAGGATCGATGAAAATGACCATCAATAAGAATAAGAGTGTAACACCAGAAACAATATAATTACTTGTATCTCTAACAGCACGACCTTGGTATACAATCTCAATCACAATCGATATAAGAATATATCCCAAAATAGCAAAAATCATAAAATAGCGATATAAATTAAAATCCTTTTTTTGTAACATAATTAAATTCATCCTCGTCATATGTTAGCCCCATTATAAGATAATGAATATGAAAAAAACCAAGATTTTTCTTGGTTTAATCAATTGAAATATGAATTATTTTCCTTCATCCTATATGACATATCTTATAAAGACCATCATCATGATTTAGTACTGTGGTGCAAATGTAATTGTTGATCCATCACAAGGAACATCTAACCGGCAGTTTAATTTGTTTTCGATTCCTTGTCCTAACTCGAATCTATAAAAATCAATTACTCTTCTGTTTCCAAGTATTTCTTTTACTTTTAGGTTTGGATTTTTGATGAATGGTTGATCATAAAGTGAACTGGATTCTAGATATGCATGAATATCTTTAGATGTAACCGACTTTCCTTCTTTTTCCATCATCATTTTTTCATAGAGAATTGTTTGTTCATCAATTTTATCAACCGATAAATACTTTGGTTCACCAGATGCAATCTGCATGGCTATATCTTTTCCAAGTATATCATCTTTCTCATTCATGATGACTAAAACTGAGATCTTACCACCTTGGTGTGTATATGATGCATAATGTTGCTCATCTGTTTTTCTGATGCGGTGAAATCTACGTAAAAATGTATTTTCTTTAATGATATTTCCAACTTGATTGATATAGTCTTTAACTGTTTGATCATTAATCTTTACCTTCAACGCTTCACTTACTGAAACTGCTTTACTCTTCATAAGTACTGGTCCTAAATCCTCAATCAATTTGATAAACACAGGATGCTTACTTACAAAGTCAGTTTCTGCATTGATTTCAAATAAAATGGCATCATTACCTTCTATATACGTTTTCGTAAGTCCTTTAGATGCAACACGCGTATTTGTTTGTACATCTTTATTAAGTTTACTTAAAATTTCTCTTGCTAAATCAAGGTCATCGTTTGCTTCATGAAGCGCATTTTTGACTTCTAACATGCCAAAACTTGTTTCTTCACGAAGTTTTTTTATTTTTACTAAATCCATGATAATCACTCCTCATCTTTAGTATATCACAATACATAATATTTATTAAATAAATGCAATTATTAAACAAAAAAGGCCGTAGCCTTAATCGTTAAATAATGAGAGTTGTTCAACACCAAATTTGCGGTGTGAGGATACAATGCGCTGCCATTTTGAACTTCTACCTTTACCCAAAGGACGTATTTTATCTTCATCTTTTAGACGCTTAAGTGTGCGGTCAATCGTGGCATCACTGACATTTGGATGACGTTTTCTTAAATCTTCTTTAGAGAATATTTCATCCAGTTTTAAGATACTATTTTCAATATTATTTGACTTATTTAGTTCTTTTTCAAAGACATATTCATGTGCCATTCCATCAACTTCTTCATAAGCTTGGATTAAGATCTGCAACAGGATACGCGATAGCATATCGGTTTGAGCAAACCCTGAGGACCAGTAATAAGATGCTGTAATCACACCTGATTTCCAACCTTCAATAGACTGTTTGAAGAACTTAAAGAACGATACATATTTAAAAACGGAAAAATCTTTAGCAATCAATGCATATAAAATGATAATTCCAACAAGTTCAGATTGCGTATTAAGGATATTCATATTAATGAAGTCGACATAAAAGTTTGTGATGAGCTGTGTAAGTTCATATTTTTTTGTTTTGAGTTGTTTCTCAAATAACGCCATCAATTTTTCTAAGTCTTCCTTTTTACTTACTTTCTTGCCTTTTAACATCCCCTCTTCTTCCTTATCATAACTTAAAAAAGTGATGGGATCAGTATTTCGTGATAAGAGTTTAGTCAAATTACCAACCTCATTCACGAGCAACTCAAAATGCTCAGGATGTTTATGGAGCTGATTGAGTGCCTGTTTAATGTTCGCTAAAAGATGCTCATCTTTCGTACGCGGACTCATCTGTTTTTTAGCAAAAAGACGAATTCTCGCGTCAGACATCTCTAACTTTAAGACGTGAGCAATCGCAATCAAATTTTGTTCCATTGTTTTTTTCTCAAACGCATGCGAATCCCTTTGGAATAAATCATCATAATAAAATGATTTCCCTTTTGATTCATAAAGTGATAATAATAACATCATCACATCTTGATGAATTTGAATTCGATCCATATTACCCAAAGCTTTCATAAAATCAACTCCTAATGGTGGAAACTAGAACCCCCAATGAATTCTCTTAAAAGTGAATTACAGGGGACAACTTCATCCTCAATATTGTTAAAGTATTTCAAGAATTTCAATAAACGGTTTGCTGTAATAAAGTGTTTGCTATCTCTTGGAATTGCTTGAAGTTGTGTTACAGCATGTTTTTTAAGTACTGCAAGTTCATAAGATAATTCAGAATTATAGACATAGTTTGCTTCTCTTTGGAATGGATAAATCCATTTAAATTCACCACGTCTAACAGATGGCCACATGTTCATGGTGTCCACCGCTGATGCATTTCTATATTTTTGGTCTCTCACGATACGTCTTAAGAGTCTTAATTCAGTAATGCTGATTGGATTATGATCATCGATATGAAGTTGAGTTTGTGGTGCAATATAAATTTGGAACTTCTGGTGTTTTGGAATGCTTCTTGTGAGTTTTTCATTTAAAGCATGGATACCTTCGATGATAATCGGTGTATCTTCTCCTAAACGAATGGTCTTACCTTGTTCTCTTTTACCTGATTTAAAGTTAAATTTAGGAAGTGTCACGCTTTGACCTTGAATTAAAGCTAACATGTCATGGTTAAAGAGCTGCACATCAAGTGCATCGATATGTTCTAAATCGGGTAGTCCATCCTCACCTTTAGGTGCTAAATGTTTACCTAAGTAGTAATCATCAATTGAAATCATGACTGGCTTAATGCCTCTTGACATAAGTTCTACACGTAACCGGTTAGAAAACGTCGTTTTACCAGAAGATGATGGGCCAGCGATACCAATTAAGCGGATGGTTTCAATATTGGCTTGAATCAAGTTTCCAAGTTCATTTAACTGGTGGTTATGTTTTGTTTCACACATGTTGACGAAGTCAACAGATGATGGGAAATCTTTGGCATATTCATTAATCTTAGCAATCGTATTACCTTGAATAATCTTACCCCATTTAGCCGCTTCTTTAAGAGCTTGACCAAATGTGGGTTCATCTTGGAATTCAGGAATTTGTCCACCAAGTTCTGCTCTTGGATATTGAATGATAAAACCTGGATGATATGGGAAGATGACATAGTCAGTGAGTAATGATGTTTTAGGTAACATATATCCAAACATGTAGTTGATATATCCATCACATTCATAAAGATTCACATAATCTTCTTCTCTGTATTCTAAAATAGCAACTTTATCAGGCATACCAAGTTCTGTATAAAGCTTTGTCGCTTCACCAACAGATACTCTCTTTCTTGTGATCGTTAAATCAGAAGAGATTAAACGGTCTACTTCTTTTTTAATCACATCGACTACACTACCATTCACTGGACCATCATAGTTGTCTAAAACAGCTAAAATCGAACGTGAAATACTGTAATTGAAACGTAGTTTTGCACTTGGCAAAATGTTTTTAACTGCCATTGCAATGACATAACGTAATGTTGATTCATACATTCTGATCGCATCTGGGTGATCATAACCAATAAATTCAACATCTGCATCCTTTGTTTCAATATAACTTAATTCTCTTAAACGGCCATTGACAGTTGCTGCAAGCACTTTTTCTAAATTAAGTTCATGTGCAATATCAAGTAAAACTTGTGGGCGATCATAGGTATAGACCTGACCTTGAATGGTTAACTTCATAACGTATTTCTCCTATTCATCTTCATCGAATAGATCGAGTCTACTCAAATGAATTTTTTTATCTTTTATTTCTACAATTTCTTCTTTGACTAAGTCGATGGTTTCGATTGGTTCAACTTTCTTTTTTGCAACTTTTTCTACTTTTCGTTCTTCTTTTTCTTCAATTGCATTAAAGATTTCAATCGAATAACCTCTGCCAAGGTCTGCTTCTTCAAAGATTTTTTTACCAAATTTATTTCCGGTGTACTTAAGATCATTTACCGTACACTGCATACTTCCTTTTTCACCAAGTATAAGTACGCCTACATTTTCTTTTTGTTGTTGTCTGCTCAACCTAGCAATCGATACAGCTAAATGTGGGTTTGCTTTTTGGTGTTCAATAATCAATATACCACGACGATTTCTGTTATAAATTGGAAGTTCTTCTACAACATCTTTCATCACGTGACCACGATTGGTTAAAATGATGAAATCATCACCTGGTTTCACATAGCGTGCACCAATTAGCTGATCGCCATCTTGAAGAGACATACTCTTCACACCACCTGCTTGAAGTCCATAAAGAGGTAATTCATCCGTTTTGAACCGGAGTGCGTATCCCTTCATAGAAACCGCTAAAATGTTTGCTTTCTCTTGAATATCGATGGATTCAACTTCATCGGTATCACTTAACTTCATACAACGGATTGGTTTATTATACCGATTGACTTCAAAGTCAGAAAGTTTAGCTTGTTTCATCATACCTTCCTTGGTAGCAATCAAAATATTGACTTCTTCTTTAAAATCAGTAACAGGTATAACCTTAATTAACATCTCATTCTTTTCGATGGGTACGATGTTATTGATATAGACACCTAAATTCTTCCACTTTTGTTCATCGATCTTATAGACTGGAAGGAAGATGTAATTCCCTAAATTAGTAAAAATGAGAAGTGTATCTAATGTATTAACTTCAACTTCAAACATGAGTGCGTCATTTTCTTTTAACCCACAGCTTTGGGAAGCTTGATAGGATCTCGTTGATGCACGTTTGATATAACCATCTTTTGTTACACCAATCATCACTTTTTCATCGCTGATTAAATCTTTTTTATCAATCTTGATATTTTCGATTTCAGCTTCGATTTCTGTTCTACGCACATCACCTAAAGCATCAGCCATTTCACTTAACTCACGTTTTATTACACGTCTTAAGGCCTGTTCTGAACTTAAGATATGTTCTAATTCTTTGATCCGTTCAGATAAGCCTACGGATTCTTGTTCAAGAGCAATAATGTCTGTGTTAGATAACCGGTAGAGTTGTAGAGTTACGATAGCTTCTGCTTGTAACTCCGAGAAATCATAAGCATTCATAAGGTTATCTTTAGCATTTTGTTTATTTTGTGAACCACGAATAATCTTAACAACTTCTTCAATCACGGAGACCATCTTGATTAAGCCTAAGACGATATGTTGTCTTTTTGAAGCTTTTGATAGTTCGTAATTGGATCGATTCGTAATCACATCTTTTTGGTGATCGACATAAGCTTTTAAGATCGGAAGTACACCAACTAAGACTGGTCTATGGTTCATAATCGCAACCATGTTATAGTTATATGCAACTTGGAGATCGGTGTTTTTAAAAAGTAAGTTTAAGATGAGCTGTGTATCTGCACCTTTTTTTAAGTCGATCGCAATTCTTAATCCTTCTTGGTCTGATTCATCTCTGATTTCTAAAATATCTTCAACCTTTTTATCAATTCTAAAAAGGTCCATTGCTTTAACTAAATCAGATTTATTGATTTCATAAGGAATCTCTGTAATGATGATACGATCTTGCGATTTACTGATTTCTTCAATTTTACTCTTCGAACGAATAACGATTTTACCTGCACCAGTTTCTAGTGCCTGTAAAATACCTGCATGACCTTGGACAATGCCTCCTGTTGGAAAATCAGGACCTTTGATGATTGCTGCTACTTCTGCTAATGTCATCTGCTCATTGTCGATAAACGCCAATGTGGCATCAATCACTTCTTTTAAATTATGTGGAGGTATGTTTGTTGCATAACCCGCTGAAATCCCTTTAGCACCATTCACTAAAAGATTTGGAAATTTAGCAGGAAGAACAACAGGTTCTAACTCTTCATCATCAAAGTTAGGAACAAATGGTACTGTTCGTTTATCAATATCTCCAAGAAGTGCTTCTGCAGCTTTAGATAATCTTGCTTCGGTATAACGCATCGCAGCAGCAGAGTCGCCATCTATTGATCCGTTATTTCCATGCATGTCAATGAGTGGAACACGCATTTTGAAGTCTTGAGAAAGTCTAACCATCGCGTCGTAGATGGATGAATCACCATGAGGGTGATATTTACCCATGACTTCTCCTGCAATTCTTGCAGACTTTTTATAGGGTTTATTATGAAGCATTCCAAGCTGCTGCATCGCATATAAAATACGACGTTGAACGGGCTTCAGCCCATCTCTTGCATCGGGGAGTGCTCGGTCTTGAATGATATATTTTGAATAGCGAGCGAAACGTTCAGATACGATATCTTCTAATGACGATTCAATCACTTTTTCAATGTAATCATTGACTTGTTTGATGACATCTTTTGCCATTATTCCGCCCCCTTCTGTAGATCAAAATCATCGCTAATTTCAAAATCAACGTTATCTTCAATCCATAGACGGCGTGGAGAAACATCATCGCCCATTAAAATGGAGATGCGTTTATCTGAAGCTGCTAAATCTTCGATTTTAACTTGGATTAATGATCTAGACTCAGGATTCATCGTTGTTTCCCAAAGCTGACTCGCATTCATTTCACCAAGTCCTTTATAGCGTTGGATTGTATAT
>JAEWVV010000240.1 GCA_023458995.1 Bacillota bacterium | reverse complement strand
AATGCCCAGTAGACTGCATCTCTGAAGGTGACATCTACGTTATTGATGAAGATATTTGTATTGACTGCGGTGCTTGTCAAGCCGTATGTCCAACAGATGCGATTATCGAAGTTTAAGAAAATGAACAAACAAAAAGGAGCGAACAAACGCTCCTTTTTGTTTATCTTAAATGTCATGAAGACTTAATACTAAACGTCATACTCCCAACCGCATCATCTCCAGCGATTCTTAGTCTTATTCTTGAACCATCGGACCAAATGATATTTTCACCTTCATTTAAAAGAGTGATTTCATCATCATTATTCACAAGAAAGCATTTAAATCTTCCGGATTCAATCTCTAAATTAATATCCAAAATAAAATCTTCATCTTCTCTATATACATGAAGTGTATAAATTCCTGAAAATCTTTTAAACTTGATGTCATTTTTATGTTCAACCTTGCCTAAAAATGAATACGTATCACCGGTTGCAACCATTTTTTCTTCGTTATCAAAAAGCTCACCATGAGAAGAAAACTGACATGACGACAAAAGTAAAACAAAACCAATCATTAATATAAACAACACTTTTTTCATAGTTCCCTCATCAACTTATAGGTAATTCACTCTGAAAGAGTTCATAATATTCAATATGCGCATTTAAACGATAGCGTGCAGACTTTAAGACATCTTCAAAGTCCAAATGAAAATGACTTAAAATAGGGAAAATAAATTCATATTCTTGTTCAGCAATCTTAAAATCAGCAATCGATATTAATAAAAGTTCTTCAACCAGTCTTCTTACTGCAAAAGCACTCATAGAAAACACTGCACGGTATAAGGAATCCTTAGGTATTTTAAATAATGGTACTTCTTCCATATTCACACCAACTATATTGCATAAAACAAGTAGCATTTCAACCTCACCTTGTGTGTAAATGCCATCTGCTTCAGCCATGTAATGCGCAAGTATAATCAGTACAACTTGATCAAGTGGGGTAAGGTCTGTCATTACGTTCATGCTTAAGTAGAAATCCTGATATCCTAAATAATTCGTCTTGCTGATACCAAGCATGGACTTAATTACATTTTCTTCTTGACCTTTATGCTTTTTATCAACATTTAAAAGTGTCACACCCATTCTTATAACTTCGAGCAATTTATCTTCTGATAGCTGTAACATGATTTGATTGAATTCTTCTTCAGTCATCTTTTCAACATCATTTAAATCGACATTTATACTTCTTGATAACATCCATACAAGATTGAGTTCATCAATCTGTACTTCTAAATCAGCTGTAATCACACTGTTTAAAAAAGCGATAACTGCTCGTTTTTCATCATATGAATACTGATCCATTAAAGACATCGTATCACCTCTCACCCTTATTATACGTCGTAAAAGATAATAAAAAAACACCTTGCGGTGCAAATCATTTAAATAGGCATTCCCCATAGATAACCATACAAGAAAGCGAATCTTTAATATTTAATACATAAGTATAAGTTTAATTGTAAGAATGAAAGACAAATCAATTTCCCAAAACAGATTTAAACACTTCAAACCGAAACATTTATCTATGGGGAATACACTTATAGTATACACGATGTGAAACAAAAATACAACCTTACACATAAAAACAAAAAAGGACCTATCGGTCCCCACTGGTTTTTTTGAATGGTTTTGTATATGGCTTGTTTTGATCAAATGGTTTTTTATACTCAGAAGAACGATTGGGATCATAAGGTTTTTTAAATCCTTGACCTTCTCTTGGTGGATAAGGTTTTCTTTCTGCACCTTCTCTAGGTGTGTAGGGTTTCTTAAACTCTCCACCCTCTCTTGGTGGATAAGGCTTCTTAAACTCTGCACCTTCTCTTGGCGTATAGGGTTTCTTAAATTCCCCACCTTCTCTTGGTGTATATGGCTTTTTAAACTCTCCGCCTTCTCTTGGTGTATAAGGTTTTTTGTATTCGCCTGGGTTTCTTGGTGGATAAGGTTTGCGATCTTGATCATCATAACTACGTCTTTGATATGATTCGCTCTTCGCCATTGACACCATTGGTTCGTCATCGCTCTTCGTAATTTCTTTACGTTTACGAGGTAAATCTGAACGCGAAAAACCCTTCTTGTCATCCATTTCTTCCATTAATTCATGATATGATTTCTTGCCAGACTCTTTGTAGTTCTTCACAAATATTTCTTTTCCTTTTTATTGTTTTAGGACGGTCATATGAACTTTCTTATGCTCTATTCCATCTCTACTCAATTATCTTATAATGATTCATGCAATTTGTCAATAAATACTGAATAATGTTTTAAATAATTGATAAAACGTTTGTTTATGGTAATAACTCGCCCGCATCCTCATCAATAATGACGGTGCAATGTGGGTGTAATTGGAGCACAGATGCTGGAAAATCTTCTGTGATTTCTCCGTAGATCATATTATAAATTGCTTGGCTTTTTCCTTTGCCTGAAGCAACTAAAAGCAGATGTTTAGCACGCATGATATTTTTAATACCCATGGTAATCGCTTGTTTAGGAACTGCATCTAAACTTTCAAAGAATCGTGAATTATCTTGACGTGTTTGTTCATCGAGATTGACGATAAATGTTTCATTCGTAAAAGGTGTTCCAGGT
>JAEWVV010000239.1 GCA_023458995.1 Bacillota bacterium | reverse complement strand
GATCTACATACTCTCAAATAAGTTTCCAGTTAAAACCTTATGTAAGTTCATGGACATCAACAGAAGCGGTTTTATAAATGGAGAAATAGAGTTAATGAACCATCAGCAAAGATGATGACAAGAATATCAAATATCCTTTTTTTAAGAAATATCACAATCTTTATCCAAATCATGGATATAGGTGGTTAAATGCCAAGCTAAAGCTTGATTTAGGCTTGGTACTCTCAGATCAATACGCACATCGTGTGTGTAAATATGTGGGCATAGCAAGTGTCTCTAAACGTTGTAAATTCAAAAAACCTGGCGAACAGTTTAAGATATATGCTAACTTACTTTCAGCGGATATGAATATTGATGGACCTTATCAATGTGTTGTTTCCGACATGACTGCGTTTTGGTGTCAAGGTACATATTATGAACTCACGATCTACATGGACCTCTGGAACAATGAAATTATCAGTTATGGACTCGCTAAAAGACGTGGAGACAGAAATAGTTATCTAGAAGGCTTAAATCAATTGATAGCAATTAAAAAAGAGTATCAGGACCTAGAAATGATTCTTCACACGGATCAAGGCACTGTATACTCCTCGAAGAGCTTTAACGAACTCTTACCCTCTTATCATATCATAAGATCGATGTCTCGTGCAGGTACTCCTACAGATAATGCAGCAATGGAATCGATTATTGGTTGGGTGAAAGAAGAGATATTTAATGATTTCAATAGCAAAGATTCAGATGATCCAGTAAAAACCATTGAATCTTATATCAAATTTTTCAATGAAGAAAGACCTGCATATGCATTAAACTACTTAACACCAAAGCAATACAAAGAAATGTTTTTAAATGAACAAAAATCTAAGACAAGTCAAAATAAGTGTCTACATAATGTTGACTAGTGCAACCTGTCGTGATCAACGAAGTTGAGACACTCGTTAAAGAAAAACGTGTACGAAAATTAAAGTCTAGAAACTTTGAAACTTTTGATTTTGAACGCCACGTGACTGAAACCAGATATGAGAAACCAGACACGAGCACATGCCCATCCTGTGGACATGATTTAAGCATCGCTTCAGAGAAGGTTAGATATGTGGTTGAATCGATACCTGCAACACTTAAGGTGACGAAGATCATTAAACAGAGCTGCAAGTGTGTAAAGTGTAATCCTAAAGATAATCAGATTTATTATCCACTTTCAACATCGTTTTTTCCAGGCAGTATCATGACGCATTCCTTCGCGTCTTTTATCGCTTACCACAAATATGAATTAGGGATTCCTTTTGAACATCTATCAAGACACATCAAAGAAACGCTTGACATTGAGATATCTAAACAAAATCTCGCGCTTTATATGGCGAAGGTAGCAAACATCTTAGCCCCTCTTTATCGTCAAATGAAAGAAGATTTACTGCACAACCGAGCGAAAGTCATCCACGCAGATGAAACCACGCTTTCCATCAGCAAGCGTCCTGAATCTGATAAAGAACGCAAGAAAAGCTATGTGTATGTGTACATATCAAGCTATTACGATTCACAAATCGCGATTTATGACTTTCACGAGTCAAGATCGATCGACCGCACCGCAGCGTGGCTCATTGATTATGAGGGCGTCGTCGTGTGTGATGACTTTAAAGGCTATACAAAGCTCAAGAAAGACCATCCGAAGATCAAACTTCAGAGATGTTTCGCTCATGTGAGAAGACGCTTCGCGGATATCGTTAAAACACTACCTGAAGAGAACCATTCTTCGAGTTACGCGAAAAAGATATTAGACGTGATTGGAGAACTCTTTCACTTAGAATCGATCTACAAGAAAGAAAAACTAACAGCGAATGATATCGTAAAGCGTCGTAGCAAAGAACACCCTCCGATCCTAAAAGAACTGGAAGATCTTCTTTTTAACCATGTCTATAAACCGGGGTCCGCTTTAGAGGGTGCCGTGAACTACGCGAAAAACATCTGGAGTGATCTATCCACCTATCTATCAAGTGGTTACATAGAGATCTCTAAAAATATCGCTGAACGTGCAGTCAAACCTTTCGTCATTAACCGAAAAGTCTTTATGACATCCGGTTCATACGATGGCGCGAGATATACAACACTTCTCTTTTCAATCATCAGAACAGCTAGAATCAATGATTTAAATGTTTCAAAGTATTTAGAATATGTCTTAGATCATATTCAAACAAAGGATATTAAAGATCTACTCCCATACTCATCATCGCTTGATAAATCGCTTAGAAATACATAAAAATCCGCCAATTTCCACCAAGTGAGATTCCGACTCCACGTACAAAAAGACCACCTAGAACTATCCTCTAAGTGGTTTTCATTTTAGGCAGTGTTAATATTTGACGTTTACTGATAACTGTATTAAAAACAACAAAAAACGGCTTAACTAAGCCGTTATATTTGTGTTGGTGGAGATGAGGGGATTTGAACCCCTGTACAAGACACTTTGCCAAGCACTTTCTACATGTTTAGTTCATTTATAACTTCATATAACTAACGAGATGAACAAATGTTAATTATACTATCCTATGTTGTTCGTCTATTGCTCTAGGAGCTTCAATAGAGATAACTTACTAAAGTTGGACCGCATCAGAACCGTAAGTAAATTCAGAGTTGGCACGCACCTTTTCTTAGGCAGCGAATTGTAAAGATTGGTTTCCGGTTATTATAACCTCGGCCTTTTTACATGAGCAACCATGACATGCTTATACTGGACTCCATGCCGTGGCGAATCCAGAACATCCCCAGCGTATATATCTTACATCAAGACTATGTGATTGTAAAGGGTTTTTTTCACTATTTAAAGCATCAATGGTATAATATTTACAAAGTAAGGTGATCCTATGAATCAAATCGTAACTGCAGTCGTTGGATATGGAATGTCTTCACGTCAATTCCATTTACCTCCACTCGCAAAAAATCCGAATTATCGTGTTAAATCAGTCATGACACGAAGTGAATCAAATCAAAGTGATTTAAGAAAAGATTATCCGGACATTAAGATTGTCACTGATTATCTGGATATCATTGAAGATCCTGAAATCGATTTAGTCATCCTAGCTACTCCCAATGATGTCCATTTTTCGTATACCAAAGAAGCACTCCTTCATGGTAAGCATGTCGTTTGTGAAAAACCATTTGTTGATTCGTATGCGAAAGCAAAAGAACTTTTTGATTTAGCCATCGAAAAGAAACTTATTTTACGTGTATTTCATAACCGTAAATATGATGGTGATATCCTAACACTCAAACGGTTGATGAAAACAGAAGACTTTGGAAATATCATTTCCTTCTCAACACGTTTTGATCGCTATATTCCAAATATTGGAACAAACTGGCGTTTCAAACCTGTTGATATGGCGGGTATTTTCTATGATTTAGCACCTCATCTCGTTCATCATGCGATGGACTTATTTGGTCTACCAAATTTTGTCTCAAATACTCTTTTTGATGACAGAGAAAATACATCGGTTGATGATCATTTTGAGATGGCACTTTATTATGATACACACACCTGTTTTTTAGGTGCACAAGTGCTTGATCGTGATCCAAAACCAAGAATTGAGCTTATCGGTTCAAAAAAGACTTATGTCAAATATGGATTTGACGAACCCGATGCAGTTCATGAACCAACAGTCGATGTTTACCAAACTTCAGGATTACGTAGTGAATTAATCACTGAACCAGGTAAATCTAAAACAGTTCCTCTTTATAAAGGCGAACATTATCGTTTCTACGATCTACTTGCTCATCACATCGATGAATATCCAGGAGAAGATCCAGATATGAAGTTAGCACTATCTGTTATTCTTGTAATGCAACTAGGTCTTATTTCTCATCAAACAAAACAACTCGTAAAAGTTCCACATAAAATCTAGATGTAATACATGCAAGTGAATATAACATACATCTTTTTTGTGCTATACTAAACTATAATTAAAGGAGCATCTATGATCAAAGCAATCATTTTTGATATGGATGGAACAGTACTTAATACCATTGATGATATTATGGTTGCTGTTAACCATGCTTTAAAAATTAAAGATTTACCACTAAAAACATTAGAAGAAGTCAAACTTGCAGTTGGTAATGGAGCGTTTAAACTGATTGAACGTGTGACACCTAAATCGTATACACTTGAAGAAAGAAAAGTCTTATTTCATCTTTATCAAGACTATTATGATGCGCATAGTAACATTTATACTAAACCTTATGATGGTATTATTGAACTATTAAAAGTGTTAAAAAAGAGAAATCTAAAACTTGGCGTCGTATCCAATAAGTTTGAGCATTTAGTTCAAGGACTCAACCAAGATTTCTTTTTTGGTTTATTTGATGTTGTTGTTGGTGAGGTTAAAGGTATACCAATAAAACCAGCACCTGATATGATTTATAAAGCTTTAGATTTATTAGATGTCTCGAAAGAAGAAACATTATTTGTGGGGGATTCTGAAGTCGATATAGATACTGCTGCAAACGCCTACGTTAAGTCAATTGGTGTAACGTGGGGATTTAGAAAAAAAGAACTGCTCATTGAGCATAATGCGGATTATATCATCGAAGAACCAAGCGAGTTATTGTCTGTTATTGATAAGGAGAATACGAGATGAGCATGATCAAGTTAGAAAATGTATCAAAATTTTATAAATCAACAGAAACAGTTTCTGTTGGTATGCAGCATATCAATTTAGAATTTAATTTAGGAGAATTTGTTGCTGTAACAGGTGAATCTGGATCTGGTAAATCAACACTATTAAACGTGATTAGTGGTCTAGATGGATACGAAGAAGGCGAACTCTATATTAATGGTGATGAAACATCCCATTATACAATCGCTGAATGGGAAAGATATCGAGGATCAAATATTGGATTTGTTTTCCAAAACTACAATATCATTGATTCATTTACTGTCTATCAAAACGTTTTACTTGCACTTGAAGTTCAAGGATATCCTAAAAAAGACCGTAAAAAAAGAGCATTAGAACTCATTGAAAAAGTGGGTTTATTATCCCATAAAAATCATAAAGCATCCAAACTATCCGGTGGTCAAAAACAACGTGCTGTTATTGCGCGTGCTTTAGCGAAAGACTGCCCTATTATTGTTGCTGACGAACCAACTGGAAACCTGGATAGTGCATCAGGTGCTCAAGTTTTAAAACTTCTTCACGATATTAGCCAACACAAACTTGTGATTGTCGTTACACATGATTTTGAACAAGTAGAAGAGTACGCAACACGTAAAATCAAGATGCATGATGGTGAAGTTGTTGAAGATAAAGTTTTAAAAAAGACAGAAATCATTGAACAAGCTGCACTACCAGGTCATCGTGGTATGACGTTTATGACACTTCTCCGTTTTACATTAAGAAGCCTTTTTTCTGCACCAAAACGTTTAGTATTCCTAGTTTTGATGCAAGCGATTGTTATGATTGTATTTTCACTTGTATATACTTATCGAGTAAGCCAGTTACGTGAAGCTGAAAACACACAATCATCACGTTTTCCCAATGTTACAGAAACACGTGTCTTAGTTGAAAGAAAAGATGGTATACCTTTTACTCAAGATGATATCAATTATTTCAAAAGTTTAAAAACGGTTGAACATGTCTATGAAAATGGCTTAGCATTTTATAATTCATCACGTCTATATACATTTAGACAATTCAATTATAATCTTGTATCTCCCGGTATCACTGATTATTGGTCAAATGATGCTGTAAGTGGAACAGATACATCACTCATGATTAAAGATACAGATTTAGAAGGTAGAAGACCTACATCGAAATATGAGATTGTGATAGGTCATCAGTGGATTGATTATCAAATTGATGAAAAAATCAAACTTGCAACATCCGGTTATATTCGTGATGGAAAAGATGAAGATTTTTTAGGTGAATTCACCATTGTTGGAATCGATAAAGCTAAACGAAATATCATCTATTTTTCTGAAGAATTTTTAGCGGATGCAACAATTGATAGATATACAATTGATCGGCAGTCTTTGCAAGAATTAGAATTTATGGCTGAAAGTGGTTTTAGTACTGAAAATGATCAACTAGGCTACATATCACTCTATTATGAACCTATCAATGCACCCACTACATCACGCACCATCATTGTTCCTGGTATTGAAACACTTCCTGCAGTTGTTACGGATGTTGAAATTAGAGGCTGGGTGTGGGATGAAAACATAGGCGATGGTATTGAAATTAATTACACATTAGAAGATGTCAACTACATCGTGAGTTCAACAGAGCAGTGGCAAGGAAGATATTCAAAAGATATTCATGATGAACTCTTGGATTATTTGATGACAGAGTTTGAATATCTATACAAACAACAAAATAGACCTGTGGCATCTCTATCCGTACTTGGTAGAAATAACGGTGTTAAAACAGTGAATGCGATTGACTATAAGGTTTATCGTGCGATTTATCCTGCGAATATACCTGATCCATCTGCTGGTGCAGTCGTCTTTATCATTGGCTTATTTACAGGTGTTTTAATGATTATTATGGGTCTTTTACTCTATTCAATTGTTCATGCAGTATCTAAGAACATCATGAAGAGTAGGAAAAAAGATTTTGCAATATTCAGATCGATTGGAACTAACAGAACAACACTTGCAAAACTTGTGGTGATTGAGCAGATGATGATTGCATTCATTTCATCTATGCTTATGCTCGTTATACTTTTCGTTTTAGGAGATAACTTACCAGGTGTCTATAAGAATATTCAATACATGGAAATATTAGACTATATTCTTTTAATTGTTATATTCTTGTTGTTTGGAGCATGGTTAGGTTTGAGATTTAATAAACGTATTTTCAAACAAACGGTCATTGAATCGATTGTTTCAGCGAAGGAGGAATAAGCCATGATTAAAGTATCTGGTCTTCATAAGTATTTCTTCCGTCATAAGAAAAATGAAATTCATGTCTTAAATGATATGAATTTGACATTCCCTGATACAGGATTAGTCATCTTATTAGGTGCATCAGGTTCAGGTAAAACAACACTATTAAATGTAATTGGTGGTCTTGATTCTGTTCAAGATGGTACGATTACATTTGATGATGAAGAGATTCGTGGCTATAAATCTGGTGTTTGGGATCGTATTCGTAATGAATCAATTGGTTATATTTTCCAAAACTATAATTTACTTCCACATTTATCTGTCTATGAGAATATTGCACTTGTTTTAAAGATGGCAGGTTTAACAGATCCAAGTATCATTGAACAACGTGTTAACTACATTTTACATGCAGTGAATATGTATCCCTTTAGAAAGAAAAAATCAACACAATTATCAGGTGGTCAGCAACAAAGAGTCGCTATAGCTAGAGCACTTGTTAAAAATCCACGGGTTATTATCGCGGATGAACCGACAGGTAACCTTGATTCAAAGAACACACTTGATATCATGAATATCATTAAAGAAATCAGTAAACAAAAACTGGTTGTCTTAGTTACACATGAAAAAGATCTTGCTCGTATCTATGGAGATAGAATCATTGAGATAAAAGATGGTCAAGTGATCGATGATTACACAAACGATCAATCACATGAACATAGTATCTCTGATGAAAATGTCGTCTATTTAAAAGATATGACTCAAAAGACCGAAATCAGTAATGAAGTGGTTAATCTATCCTTTTATCAAGATACAGATCAAACCTTAGAACCTGTTAAGGTACGTCTTATCGTACGTAACCGAACACTTTATTTAGATGTTGATTCTTCAGTTGAAAAGATCAAACTCATTGATAAGAGCTCAAACCTTATTATTAAAGATGAACATTTCATCAAGAAAAACAAAGAAGAGATGTTAGAAACATCGTTTAGAACAGAAAATCTTGATAATAAAGGGGTAAAAAGAGAATATAAGACGATTGTTTCAATTAAACAAATCTTCATGCTTGCTTTAAGTAAGATTGTTTCTTCATCACGTAAAGGTAAACTCATGTTATTCAGCTTTATCATGAGTGGAGCTGTTGTAGCTGTTGTAGTTGCGATGGCAGCATCATCAATTATTCCAGATTTATCAAATCGACCTTTTGAAGATAATTATGTCTATGTTAGAGATATTAATCATGACGTTTCGTATACTGAACTCAGTCAAATGATACCAGAAGATGATCATGGATTTATCAACACATCAAAAGCTATCGAAATTGGTATTGTTGATCCTCTAGAACAGGGAAAAAATTTACTTGCATTTACAGGATTTACCGATTTGATTAATCATGCAAAAGGAAAAATGATTGTTGGAGATAAAGAACTAGAAAATGATGAATTCATCATTTCACTACCACTTGCTGAATCTATTATCGAAGGTATTGGTGCCGAATATGGTATTTGGTCGATCGATCACCTCATGACGGAAACATTTAGAATCGGTGATTATTCTGTTAAAATCGCAGGTGTTATCAATACAGATATCTCTGTGATTTATATGACACGTAGTTTGATGAATCTGATCAATCCAGCAAGATTAAATGAACTCTCTGGAGCACCAGTTTTACTCTATAGTAGTCAAAAACTTGACAGTATAACTGAAACTTATGGTACAAAAGCAAATTCAGATCAAGTCATGATTTCAACTGCACTTTATGAGGATGCTTTTACGACTGATCTAGAACTCGCTACATTCCCAATCACAGTCAATCGAAATCAAATCTTTGATTATGCAACTTCACAAACAAGTTATGTCATTTCTGGCGTCTATGAAAGTGAAACAATGAGCATGATTGCATCCGATGAGATGGTAGAACTTGAACGTTTTATGGATATGACAAATTATTATGTTTACACAAAAGATACAGCATCTTTAGTTAGAAAGCTAGATCAAATGGATGTCCAAGAAAGCTATGATATCATTAAACAAATGACCAATAACTTTAATCAAAGTATGGTTGAAGTGCGTGTTACAACCGGTATCGTTGCAGGCTTTGTCATTGGTTTTGCACTCTTAGGATTCTACTTTGTAATGCATTCATCCATGGTTTCTAGAATTTATGACATTGCAGTTTACCGAGCACTCGGTATGAAGAAATCTGAACTTATGATTTCATTCTTAATTGAGATATTGATTTTATCCTCAGTGACATCACTGGTCGGTTACGGTTTATCAGCTTATGCCCTTCATTTAGCAAGTGACACACTTTTAGGATTGTTTAGACTCTTTATCGTTACGCCATTATCTGTTTTTGTTGGTATCTTGATTGTCTATATCATCAATGTTATTGGTGGTATGTTACCAATCTTGTTACTCCTAAGAAAAACACCTGCACAAATTCTTTCACAATACGATATTTAAGACAAACAAAAAGGGACGACATTTCGTCCCTTTACTTTTTTACTTACTTACTATTCTCCACCGATCATTAATGAATCGACATAAACAGATGCACTACCAATACCAGATAATTCAAATCTTAAATCATTGGCAATACCTTTGATGTTTTTCATCATTTCAAAGAAGTTCCCTGAAACAACAATCATCTTCACAGCGTAATCAAGCTTACCATTGATGATTTTTTGACCACTTGCTTGTAGACTAAAATCACCTGAAACAGTTTTAATACCAGCATGTAATCCAACTAAGTCTGTGATGTAGACACCATTTTCAATATCTTTGATCAGATCATCAAATGAGACATCACCAGGTTTTAAGTAGAGGTTTGTGGGTGAAATACCACCACTAAATCCATTTCCTGTAGGTTCTACATTAAAGATAGATGAAGTCTTAAGGTTATGATTAAACCCTGTGAAAACACCATTTTTGACGACGTCACGACGTTTACATGCAACACCTTCATCGTCAAATGGAACCATAAATGGTGACATTTCATGGAGTGGGTCATCGATTAATGTGATGTTTGAACCAAAGACTTGTTCACCGACTTTATCTTTTAGAGCGGTTAAGTTTCTATAAGCTGATTCTCCTGAGAATATTGAAGTAAATGCACTTAAAATCTCAGAGAATTGTTCATTTGAAAATACGATAGGATAAGCTTTCGTTGGTATTGATTTACCACCAAGTTTAGCAACACCGATTTTAATGGTTGTATCAGCCATTTCTTGGATATTAAAATCTTTAAAATCTTTGACAAGTTTAATATCTGCAGCTGTCTTGATGTCATCATCTTGTTTAAAGACACCAATCGCATAAGCGAATGCATAGGTATTTTGTTTGTGCAAGTTTAATCCTTTTGAATTGATTAAAGTTGTTGTAGAATCAAATTCTTTGTAAACAGAGGTTTGTACTTGAGTTACTTTGGGATGATCAAGTATTTTTTGTTCTAATGATTTAATCAAATTAATTTTATCAATTACTGGAATCAATCCAAAATCAAATCTTTCTTCTTTAACTTCAGGATAAGAAGGAGAACCTTCAAATATAATGGCAGGTTCACTCACGGTTAATGCTTTTGCATTTTCGATTAAGCGGTCAATCATGTGTTCAACATTTTTAATTGATAAATTTTCAAATCGGACAACACTAAGTTTTCCATCATAAATACCGCGGAGTGTGACATGTTCAACATCACTTTGGACATGACTATCAAGTTTTCCTTGATACACATTAAGAGATAAAGACTTATTTCTTACTGCGAATATTTCTAAATCAGATAAACCTTTCTTTTTTCCAAGTTCAATCCAATCTTTATACATTATTTTCTACCTCCTGCGCCACCAACAGTCATGGATGAAACACGTATCGTTGGTTGACCAACATCGACAGGAATAGATCCTGATTGTGATCCACACATACCTTGACCAAGTTCTAAATTATCGGCTACTCGATCAATCTTGAATAGAATATCCTTACCATGACCAATAAGCATTGCACCTCGAACAGGTCGAGTGAGTTTACCATCTTCAATCATATAGCCTTCTTGAACTGTAAAGTTGAATTCTCCAGTTGCTGGAACAACAGTTCCACCACCCAGTTTTTTCGCGAATAGACCATATTTAGTATCTTTGATGATATCTTCAAACTTATCTTTACCGGGTGCAATATAAGTTGAATTCATACGTGAAGTTGGTGAAAACTTATAGGACTGTCTTCTAGCAGAGCCGGTTGGATCCATCTTCATTTTGCGTCCATTACGGTAATCGATTAAATATCCTTTTAAAACTCCGTTTTCAATCAGTAAGTTTTTCTTTGTAGGATTACCTTCATCATCATAAGATGTAGAACCCCATGAACTTTCGATAAAACCATCATCATAAGCAGTTACGATATCAGAACCTATTTTTTCACCGATTTTACCAACAAATGGCGACAATCCTTTAGCAATAGCGGTTGCTTCTAGAGGATGTCCACAAGCTTCATGGAAAATTACACCACCAAAACCGTTATGTAGGACAACGGGCATGATT
>JAEWVV010000238.1 GCA_023458995.1 Bacillota bacterium | reverse complement strand
GTTACGCTACAGCAGTGACCGCTCCTGCGAACCCAACCAAAGCTGGTTATACATTTGGTGGATGGTATAGTAATTCCAGTTTAACAACAGCCTATACATTTAGTATGATGCCATTAAATGGTATTACGCTTTATGCGAAGTGGATTGGTCAACAATACACATTAACATTTATGAATATTGATGGTTTATTACCTATGGATCTTGATGCAGGTACTGCATTAACACTACCTACTCCAACTAAAGAAGGGTACATCCTTGAAGGTTGGTATGAAGACTCATACTTCATTACAAAATTCACAGATAATGTGATGCCTGCATATGATGTATCACTATATGCAAAATGGATACCTCAAGTCTATGCGATTACATTCTTTGTTGAAGAAGGCGTAACCATTACAGGTAATGAAGCCTCCTATGGTCAAATCATTCCAGTTGAAAAAGAAACACCAATCAAAGAGGGTTTCATCTTTGTTGGTTGGTATTTAGATGAAGAATTAAATGAATCTGCGATTGGTCAAATGATGCCAGCACACGCAATTACACTTTATGCAAAATGGATTGCTGAAACAACCATTTGGACGATTGAAGATATCATTACCTATCAACCTGAACATATGAAACTTCGTGCAACAATCGTTTATATGTTTGCAGGCCCTAACATTGGTTATTATGTGGCGGATGAAACAGGTATCATTTTAGTAACTTCACCTATTACTTTTACCTTAGGTACAATCGTTGAATTTGAAGCAGATTTTAATATGCATGAATATGTACCTGAATTGATCAATGTCATTAACCAAGTTGAAATTACAGAAGGTACACCAACAACGATTACTCATGTTGAAACACCAATTTCTACGATTATTCATAGTGATTACTCCGATCCATTTGTTATGGGTCAACCAGTCATTATTCAAGGTGTTGTCACTCCAGTTCCTATGACTACAAACTATGCGTTAACTGAAGCAGGTACGGGTGAAGTTATCATCATCAACTTTAAGTCTTATACACCTATGAGTGATCCATTCTTAGCACATATGGGTGAAATTGTCGTGATTAGAGCGTTTGTCTATGGATTTGATCCATTCATGGAAGAATGGCAAGTACTCTATGATCCATCTACTCCACTTGAAATAATCACATTAAGTGATC
Organism: Bacillota bacterium; assembly: GCA_023458995.1. Lineage (GTDB taxonomy): Bacteria > Bacillota_I > Bacilli_A > Acholeplasmatales > Acholeplasmataceae > Peloplasma. The sequence continues at coordinate 21,059 of JAEWVV010000238.1, read as the reverse complement.
AAGAAAAAGTTGATGAACTTCTTGAATTTGCATCGATGATGCTTAATGGAGCAGAATTCTATAGTAACCAAATACTTGCATTACCAACTTCTGATCCTGTTTATGATGCAACTTTACTGTTTGTAACAATAGGTGATAATGCTTCATACTTTAACCCAACAACTGGAGAGTTTTTACCAACCGATGTTGAACGTCAAATTACGATTAACTTAACAGTTACAATCAATGATAAGTCAGGTCAAGTTGATGTTGTTATTACGTTGAAACCAATTGCTGTATTAAGTATTGCTGAATTCATCGCACTTGATGATGGTGATTATGGTCTTGTTGAAGGTATTGTTATCTTCTCAGTACAAGATATGGCACTAATGATTATTGCTGATGAAACTGGTGCGATGCTTCCTATCCAAACAGATCAGCTTGCAGAAGTCGGTGATTTAGTTAATGTTGATGGCTACAAGGTCAATATGATGGGTCTTGTAATTATGATGGGTACAAGTGAAACGAGAGTAACTGTCATTGAATCAGGCTTACCTAATTCAATCACTCCATTTGAGTTAACAGTATCGCAGTTCATAAGTCTTGATGTTAATCAATCGCTTTATTGGGGTCGCTATTTTGAAGTATCAGGTACACTTGGTTTTGATGAGATTACACACAGTTTCACACTGACAGTTGATACAGATGAAATGTATGTTACTGTTCTATCTAAGGATGTGTATGATTTACTCATTCCATTTGTAGGATATGAACTTACATTACGGGGATTCTCGATACCAAACTTTGATGAAGAACCAGCATTCTTAATGTATATTTTTACTGGTCAAGTTGAAGACATTATTTTAGATTATACCGATCAAGAACTTCTTGATCTCATCGGTGCAGGATTAAAGGGATATCTTGAAGATGAAACATATCTTCCAGGTGATCTACTTGATCTTCCAGCTGAACATGAATTTCTACCTATTACTGCAACTTACACAGTTGATCCACTTGATGCTCTTTTAGTATCAACTGAATGGATTATTTCTGATGCTATTACAGAAGCAACTGTGATTACAGTTCATGCAACACTTTATTTAGGTGAAGCAACAACGGATATCGTGATTTCAATTCATGTTGAACCCCTAGATATCTTAACTATTGCAGAATTTTTGAATCTGAATGATGAAGAGCTACATTTTATTCAAGCTGTTGTCATCTATGTTAATCGTAATGAAATGATGATGATTGTTGCCGATGAAACGGGTATCATTATAGCTCCACTCGATATGCCAGAGATTAATCAAGGCGATTTTGTAATGCTTTATGGTATGAAGATGGATACTTCAGGTATGATTTTGATTACTAATAACCCAAAAGAAATTGTTGTTGAAGTTTTGGGGTATGATCACGAAATGCCCTTTGTTCCATTGATGTATACATTAGAGGAATTAATTGATAGTAAATTGAATGAACCGATCTCATATTTAGAATATGTTGAAGTATATGCAACATTAAGAAAAAATGAAATGGCTGAAATGTATTATTTAGAAAATGAATTTGATCAACAACTCTATATTGCGACAATGATGGCTGATGATACTACTGCTTTAGATGCTCATGTTGATTTAGAGATTCGTCTATCTGGATTCTTGATGTATGTCGATGATGAAGATATGCATGTATTAATGTTCATTAATACAGGTTATGACATTAAAGAAGGATTATCAGATGAAGAACTTGTTCTCTATGTTCAAGATAAAATTGAAACAGTATTTTTAGATAGAATCTTCCGTCCAGGAGCAACCATAGAGTTACCATTAACTTATCTATCTGATTTTGTTGAAATCAGTTATGAAGTTTATGGTGAAAATGTAGGACTCTACAATCTTACAACAGGTGTCATTTCTGATATGATTACAGAGTATACAGAAATTAATTTACGTGCAACCATTACATCAGGTAGTGCAACAGCAATTGCTGAGTTTATTTTCGTTGTTGAACCGATTGTTACACAAACGATTGCAGAGTTCTTAGCAGCTGAAGAAAATGAATTATTTGTTGTTAGAGGTATTGTGATCTTATCGCAATTTGGTGATGGACCAATTATCATCACTGATGGTAGCGACATGTTATTTATCGTTAAAGATTTAGATGTCAATGTGGGTGATGAAATTATTGTCGAAGGTACGGTTGCAATTGAAAAAGGTATCAAGTTAATGTGGGATTATGAATCAACTGTCTTAATTGAAGTTGTATCTAAGGGATTAGAAAACCCACTGACACCTGAAGTGATGACGATTACTGCATTTAATGCACTTGATATTGATGACACAGATAACTGGGGTCGATTTATCCAAGTGATTGGTTATCCAACATACTCAGAAGAATCTTACTATCCACTTCTTAGACCAGAACTAGATTCTAGTGAGTTTGTACCCATTGTTCCTGTCTACATCTTTGATGAATATGTGTTCCCAGATCTTAATTTACTTTATATGTATAGTGGATTTAGAGTTGTTGTAAAAGGCTTCTTATTTCCAAACTTCGATGACGATCATGATCCTTATGCACCAGATCGAATGATTTTAATACCTACAAGTGATTTTATGTATGTGGATTACTACACGGATTTAGATAAGATGAATGCTTTGATTGCTTTAGGTGAAGCACAGTTAAGTAGTAAAGTTTTCCATCCAGGAAATGATCTTAAATTACCAGATGGAATACCCGCTATAGGAGCAACCATCGTTTGGTCATTTGTTGGTGATGTAAGTAGCATATTTGATTCAGTGAATCATGTATTTTTAGATGTTACTGAACCTACAACCGTAGAACTCAAAGCGGTTGTCACCATTGGTTTACTCACACAAGAACACATCTTTGAATTAACGGTTGCACCGTATACACTTATTTCGATTCAAGATGTATATGATCTAGAAGATGGAGAGTTTGCAAAAGTTCAAGGTGTTGTTGTTAAAAAGATCGATGCGAACCAAGCTATCTTACAACAAACAGGTAGTGATATCTACTTATTTATTGAAAGCTTTAATGGATATGGTGGATTGGATGCTATTGACATTGGCAATGTCATTTTAGTCTTTGGTACAAAATATTCGTATAATGGTTATACCTATTTAGATGGTGGGGATGATCAAGCATACATGGAAGATAAAGGTGCAGCTACATTAGATTCACTGATTGTTAATGTTGCTAAATTGAGTGATGTTGCTGAATTTGATGAACGTGACATCAATTATACAAAGTACTATGAATTAGAAGGACATTTGATCAAAGAAGAAGGTTATGGTTATTATTACTTAACTGATGGTACGCATACAATTCTCTTAGAAACAATGAACTCAGATATATCTGATGAACTTGAATTATATGTTGGCTATGATGTGCTAGTACGTTTATTCTTATACCAAAAATTATATATGTCAATGGACGAAATATGGAGTGGATTCGTTGTTGATGAAGCAGTCTTCATTGATGATGTTACATTTACAAATGAAGAGATTTTATCGTTTATGTCGATGTATGCTAGTCAACTCAGTTTCTTAGACTATAAGGACGGCTTATCGTATTATCTACCTGTAACACATCCTATTTATGGTGGAAGTTATACATATGAAGTTCTAATCGCGGATCATGATAAAGCTACTGTAACAGGCAATAAGATTGATTTTGTTTCAAGTGTTGATGATTATACAGTCGTAGTTAATATCACGTGTTCATATGATGCATCTAATACAATAGATCCTTATACACTTTCTGTTTATTACTATGAACCTGAGGTTCCGGATTTTATTCCTGGTGCTAAGATGTTGATTTCTGAATTAATTGGTGAAACACCTGAAGGCGAATTTGTTGGACTTTATATTTATACGGTTGAACGTGAGAACAACTGGGGTGGTGGAGATGTCATGGTTGTCGATTTCTATTTCCCTGAAGCTTACTTACTTGGTGCAAACTACATGATGATTCAAGTATATAACCCAATTACATTAGCATGGGAATTTATTGAAGATATCGATGGACCTATTACAACAAATTGGATGAATTTCAGTTTGAACTTCAATTCAGGAGCAACCGTTAGAGTGATAACAGATACAAACTTAGTATCCAATGAAGTAACCTTTAACTATACAGATATAGACACACGGTTTTCAGGTTATTATTTAGATATGAGCATGTCTAATACAAATGTTATGTTTCCTTATGTCGGTTATGGATTATTGCTTGATGATGTAACGATTACAGATCTTTTTGGAAACTCAATAACCGGTGGTTATACAATCAATTGGTATAGAGTCAATCCTTATACATTTGAGTTAATTCAAATTGAAGGCGAGCACGATCATACATATCAAACGACGATTGCTGATGTAGGATACTTGCTCATGGTAGAAGTTATGGGTGATGGTGATAATGTGGGTGGATTCATGCATATCTTAGTTGAAGAATCTCCTCGTATTTTCAATTCAAGTTTTGTTCAAAATGTAACGAACATGGGATTTGATATTGGATTTGAATACAATGTTAATCTAAGCATGTTAGAAGATCTCTTAGAGATTAGAAACAATCAATATGAGTTGATTCCATTTGTTACAATTACAGAAACAACTACACCTTATGTTTATCATGTCAATGTCAATTTAAGTTCTTATCAAGAGATTTATATTGAAGTGAAGAATAATGTCTTTATCACTGGAAGTCAGGAAGACTACCATATGTGGGAAGTCATTCATACATATATTTATGAATGGTAACTAAGTTAGTATTAGAAGGCCTCATGCGAAAGCTTGGGGCTTTTTTTCTTACATTTTCCTTAGATTTTTTTTAATTTACTAAATTTGTGTTATCATGTAAATTAATCGACTTGATGAGGTGTCACCATGGTAACAGGAGTTCAAACATATCTTATTTCTATCGTTATTTTAATGATTCTCTATATGAGTATTAGACAACAGTCACGTGCTGTACAACAAACGAACCGTTATTTCTTAGTACTTGTTATACTGAGTATTTTAATAATGGTTTTCAAAATATTGATCGAACAATATGAAGGGTATACGAGTGGTGTACCTTACTTAGTCTTGCAGTTTTCAACAGCATTTTATTATATGCTTTCCGTCATGATTATTTTATACTGGCTTATTTACTTGCAGTACCTTGTGAAAGGTGAGTCTAGTTCTAAAAGAAAAGTAATTTTACTTTATACACCGTTTATGGTTATTGCATTTGGTTCAATACTACTATCTTTAATCGGTGTTAAGGCAATGTATAGTATCAACCAATATGGGGGTATTGAAAGACATGTGATGTATGGCATTGTTACTGTTTCTGAATATCTCATTATGCTTGGTTCAATTGTATATGTCTTATGGAATCGAAATGAGTTATCAAAATATGATTATTGGACATTAATCATGTATCAAATTCCACCGATTATAGGGATTATACTGAATGAAATCTTAGTTAATGTTGATTTAATCTGGCCATCGATGACGATATCTTTACTGATGGTTTACACAAACATTCAGTCTAGAATGACCAACACAGATCCACTTACAGGTGTGTTTAATAGAAGAGAATATGAAAAACAGGTTAGTCTATTAAATGAAGAAAAAAGAAGAAAAAATAGAGTTTCAGCATTGATGATTGATATTGATGACTTTAAACTAATCAACGATCAAAACAGTCATCAGATGGGGGATATCGCACTGATTGAGGTTGCACAAATATTACAAAAAAGTGCGCGGAAGAATGATTTTATTTCAAGAATCGGTGGCGATGAGTTTTGTGTGATTATCGAAAGTGATCAAGAGTCTGTTTTGCATGATGTGATTAACCGAATCAACTATCATTTAGATCTTTATAATAAAGATAGAGAAAAATACAAACAAATACATTTATCGATTGGATATGGTATTTATGATGCACCTAATCATGGCTCATTTAAAGTGTTCTTTGATCGGTTAGATAGACAAATGTATGAAGATAAACTCAGTACAAAAAGTGAAAGTGAGAATGAAATAACAGGGAGTTAACCCTGTTATTTCTTATTTAAAACGCTATTTAGAATGTCTTATAACATCGTTTGACTCTTAATGAAAAATACTTATAATGAAGGTGAAAAAGCGTTACATGAGGAGTTTTGTAGATGAAGGTGAATAACAAAGTTAAAAGCGGTGAAAAAGTGAGTTTATCACAATTAAAAAAAGGTCAGAAGGCGAAAGTCATTCTGCTTAAAACCGTTGAAAAAGATATAAGAAGACGTCTTTTAGATATGGGGATAACAGAAGGTGTTTTAGTTAAAGTTAAAAAAATAGCACCACTGGGTGATCCTGTTGATATCGAACTTAGAGGATATGAACTTTGTCTACGAAAAAAAGATCTCGATTTGATTGAAGTCGAGGTGATGTAGATGAAAATAGCACTCGTAGGAAATCAAAATTCAGGAAAAACTACACTTTTTAATTTGCTTACAGGAACAAACCAAAAAGTGGGTAACTGGCCTGGGGTTACCATTGAAAGAAAAGTAGGTATCATTCGTGGTACCGATTTTGAAGTTATTGATTTGCCTGGTATTTATTCGCTTTCACCGTATAGTACTGAAGAAAATATTTCAAGACGTTTTCTTTTTGAAGAAGAGATTGATTTAATCATCAATGTGATTGATGCAACTTCAATTGAAAGATCGCTTTATTTAACGACTCAAATTCTAGAGTTAGGGTTCCCTGTGATTGTTGCACTTAACATGATGGATATCGCAGATAAAAGAGGGATTAAATTTGATCTAAACACGTTAGAAAAAAGATTAGATACAACTATTCTTCCGATTTCAGCATTAAAGAAAACGAATGTGTTTAATTTAATACAGACAATTAAACAAGGTGAGTATAGAAGAAATTTATATCAACATATTTATGATCATGAACTTGAAGAATGTATATCTAAGTTAGAACCGATGGTTGATACGAAACATCCAAGATTCACTGCTGTGAAGATGATTGAAAAAGATGTGATGTTTAATGACCTTAGAAATGAAGCAATTGACTTATTGGTCAGTGAACTTGAAAAGAAATACAAACGCGATATGGAACAAGTGATTGCAGATGAAAGATATCGTTATATCGAGTTTGTGAGAGATGAAGCAGTTGATGCAAGAAAAGAGTTAATGACAGCTACTGACAAACTCGATAATATCTTATTAAATCGATATCTCGCTATTCCAATCTTCATGTTGATCATGTTTGGAATCTATTATTTAGCTGCCGGTCCTGTAGGTAGTTTTACAGTTGATTTAGTATCAATTGGTATTGAATATGTAAGTGACTGGATGACGTCATTCTTAGAAGGTGTTGGTGCTTCGTCGTGGTCTGTTTCATTAGTTGTTGATGGGATGATTGCGGGTGTTGGTGCAATTCTTAATTTCTTGCCGCAACTGATTATTCTATTTTTATTGATATCACTTCTTGAGACAACAGGATATATGGCAAGAATTGCATTTTTCTTAGACCGAATTTTTCAAAAAGTAGGATTATCAGGAAAATCGCTTATTCCATTTATCGTAGGTTCAGGTTGTAGTGTTCCAGCGATTATGTCTGCAAGAACGATTAATGATGAAACAGAAAAAAAGATGACAATCATGCTTACCCCGTTTATTCCATGTAGTGCGAAACTACCGATTGTCACATTATTCGCTGGATACTTTTTTGGTGATAATTCGGGATTGGTATCAACATCGTTATACTTTCTAGCGATTGTACTGATTATGGTCTCAGCATTTTTGATGAAAAAGATTTTGTTTAAAGATAAAATCTCTAGTTTTATTCTGGAACTTCCTGAATATAAACTTCCCTCTGTAAAGTATATTTTACACGATGTGGTATCGAAAGCTTGGGCGTTTATCGTACATGCTGGATCTGTGATTTTAATCGCATCGATTGTGATATGGTTCTTAATCTCATTTAACTGGGAAATGCAGTATGGTATCCCTGTTGATGACTCGATTCTAGCATGGTTTGGAAACCTGATTTCATGGATATTCTATCCCATGTTAGGTGAGTTCTCATGGGCAGCAAGTGTGTCTGCAATCCAAGGGTTAGTCGCAAAAGAACAAGTTGTTGGATCGATGGCAATTATTGCAGGACAGGCATCAGATATTACTGAGGGTAGACTTATCTTTAATAGTGGCATCTTTGGCTTCTTTACGGCATCTTCCGCTTATGCATTTATGGTGTTTAATCTATTTTCTGCACCATGCTTTGGTGCAATTGGTGCGATGAAAGAAGAGCTTGGAACAACCAAACGGATGTGGAAAGCAGTGATTTTTCAAACATCGATTGCATGGGCATTAGGTGTCTTAGTTTTCCAAATTGGACGTTTGATTGAGGTGATCTTATGACCTTAGCTGATGGCATTATTTTAGGCGTTGTTTTAGTTATTGTTGGACTCGTTTTGTGGAGTCAAAGAAGACATAAAGATGATGGATATTGTGCAAAGTGTTCGTATAATAAAAGCTGTGGAAAAGATGATTGCAAGCCAACAAAAAAGGGTAGATTCGATTAGAATTTACCCTTATTTTTTTAGTTTTTTGCTTGGTTAATCACTACTTGAGGTAATGCAATTTTGATATTGTTTTCATCGAGTAATTCTTTAATACGCTTACGAAGTTCTCTTTCGACTCCATAGTGTTTTTCATTTAAAGTTTTACAAGTAACTCGCATATCGATGCTACCATTTGTTAGATTAGTAACCCCTAAAACGACTGGATCTTCAGCCATATCTGGAACTAGACTACGAAGTTTTGGAAGTTCAAGATTTAATAAGTCAATCGTTTTTTGCATATCTTCTTGATAGGAAATACTAAAATCTACAGCTGCTACAGATAATAGATCTTTAGAAAAATTGATCAAGCGTACGATTTCACCGTTAGAAAGAATAAGAATTTCATTTTTCCAGTTTTTAATCTTTGTCGTTTTTAATCCAATATCAATGACTTCACCTTTGAATCCGCCAACTTCAATTTTATCACCCACATCAAAGTGATGTTCAAAGATGATAAAAAATCCAGCAATTAAATCATTAATGAATTTTTGAGCACCTAGACCAACGACTAAACCGACGATTCCAAGACCAGCAAGTGCAGGAGCAACGTTCACACCCCAGATGGATAAAACAATTAGAATTGATAAGATACCTATACTGTATTTAGTGATGCTACGAATAACTCTAGCAACAGTACGTTTACGTTTTTGATTGGGGCCAGGTTTTTGACCAATCCGTTTCATCGAGATTTTAGAGATACGTAGAATAAGCATGCTGACAAAGATGACAATCGAAGAAGAAATAATCTTTCCAATCGATCCATTTAAAAGATCCTTCATATCTGTTAATGCGTTCTTAAGATAAAGTGCAATGTCAAATTCCCAGATGTATAAGATGAATCCAACGGATGCTAACAACATAATAAATGAGATGATATAACTTACGATGATCACCCATTTTTTAAGTGTATCTTCTTTCTTTTTAATCAATCGATTTTCTAAAAATAGAAAACCAAATAGAATGATGATTGTTATGATTGTAAGACTTATGTTTAGTCCAAGGGACGTAAAAAAAAGATGCGTAAACATGAGAAAAACCCCTTTCGTTTTCCTATATTATACCATAATCAACCATGATTTATTGGTGGTTACAAGGTGCGCACTTTGTTTTACTTAAAATTTGGTGTTATCATTTAAAAAAAACTTGAAAAGTGTTAAAATGAATGTGCATTTTGGAAAGGTGGGTCATACATGGAAAAAGATCACCAGCTCACACCCTTTTTTACCAAACTTGTCGAGTATGCCGAAAGTGGTACAGTCTCACATGACGTACCAGGTCATAAACTTGGACAAATTCCAAATGAACTATTAGATTATGTCGGACCGCACATGTTTAAACTCGACTCCAATGCTCCTCGTGGTCTTGATAATCTCAATCGTCCAACCGGTGTGATTAAGGAAGCTGCAGAACTGATGGCAGATGCATTTTATGCTGAAAAAGCTTATTTTTTAACAGGCGGTACGACGATGGGTATTCTCGCAATGATTATGAGTACATGTCGTGCTAAAGAAAAAATAATTTTACCTAGAAACGTTCATAAATCGGCGATCAACGCCCTCATTTTAAGTGGTGCTGTTCCCGTGTTTGTTAAACCTTATATTGATGAAGAACTTGGTATTGCAAATCATATGGATTTTCAAGAAGTTGAAAAAGCGATTTTAGAAAATCCGGAAGCAAAAGCAGTTTTCGTGATTAATCCAACCTATTTTGGTGTGGCAAGCGATTTGAAAAGAATCGTTGATTTTGCACACGAAAAAGAGATGATGGTTTTAGTGGATGAAGCGCACGGTTCACATTTACCCTTTTCACCGTTACTCCCCATGAGTTCAATGGAAGCGGGAGCTGATATGAGTTCATGTTCACTTCACAAAACCGTTGGATCACTTACTCAAAGTTCAATTCTAATCTCTCAAGGACCACGTGTTGATCATATTCGTTTAAGATCAACCATTAATATGATACAAAGTACATCACCTTCGAGTTTATTACTCGCAAGTCTTGATGTTGCACGTAAACATATGTATTTTGAAGGACCTAAACAATTTCCTATCTTAATCGAAATGGCACGTAAAACAAGAGAAAGAATTAATCAAATCCAGGGATTAAAAGCGGTTGATGATGCTTATTTTGTGAGAAACAAATCCTTTGATTATGATGAAACCAAGATATTAGTTAAAGTATCAGATTTAGGAATCAGTGGATTTGATGTATATAAAGAACTTTTTGATGACTATAAAATTCAAGTAGAACTTGCTGAAACACATTTAGTCCTTGCTGTATTATCGATAGGAACAAGACAAAAAGATTTAGATGCACTTGTAGAAGCATTAGAAAAAATAGCTTTAAAGTATAAAGCATACAACTTACCACCACTTGTACATAAAGTGACAGTAACATTCCCTGAAGCTTATACAAGACCTCGTGAAGCTTATCATGCACCTAAGAAGATCGTACCTCTCAATCAAGCAGTCGATGAGATTGCTGCTGAATCGATCATGATTTATCCTCCTGGAATTCCGATTGTCATTCCTGGAGAAATCATTAGCCAAGAAATATTAGATGATTTAGAGTTTTATCAACGTAGCGGATCAGTCATCTTAAGTGATACTGAAGGTGGTTACGTGAAGATTATAGATAAAGAATATTGGGATAAATGGAGCGAATTATATGAAGATGAATAAAGTAGACTTATCATTTCAAAGTTGTAAAAGCACTTATGAAGAAGCAGATGTTGTAATATTTAGCGTACCAATGGACGCGACAACATCATTTAGACCAGGTACTCGTTTTGCCGGTAACGCCATTCGTGTTGATTCATTTGGTGTTGAATGGTACTCACCTTATCGTGAACGTGATTTAAATGAATTTAAGACTGCTGATATTGGAGATTTAGATTTACCTATTGGTGCTGTAGAAGATGCACTTGATATTATCTACAAGACAACAAAACAAATTTTAGGTGATGGTAAGACACCGATGATGGTTGGTGGTGAACACTTGGTAAGTTATCCAGTGATCAAAGCGGTATTTGAAAAATATCCTAACCTTCATATCATCCATTTAGATGCACACACTGATTTAAGATTAGAATTCTTTGGTAGAGAATTATCACATGCCACATTTATGAGACACGTTCATAAGTTTGTTGGTGATGGTAAGATTTATCAGTTTGGCATAAGAAGTGGTGAAAAACCAGAATTTGATTGGGCTAAAGCTGGTCATGTAACGATGCGCAAATTTGATTTTGAAGGACTTGATAAAGTCGTTGAAAAATTAAAGGACGTTCCCGTATATATCACGATTGACTTAGACGTCTTAGATCCTGCAGTATTCCCAGGTACAGGTACACCTGAACCAGGTGGAATGCAGTATAAGGATTTACTCTGGGCATTTGATCAATTTGAGAAGTTAAACCATGTGGTTGCTGCTGACTTTGTTGAGTTAGCACCTATGCTAGACCCATCTGGAGCATCAACTGCGGTTGCTGCGAAGACACTTAGAGAAATGGTTTTAATTCTCCAAAAAAACTTAGAAAAAAGATAATACATAAAGGAATTCAGTCTTGAATTCCTTTTTTGTTTATATGAAATAACTGAAATGATGGTATTTGAGCAAATACCTCTTTTTCGGCTTTATTAAGCCACCAAATATTTATAATACACTTTATATAAATAGTAAACATTTCGCCATAAGCAAAGCTTTTGAATTAAAGGTTGGCATCTTGTATAATGAGAGTGCAAAATCAAGGAGGAATGAATCATGTTATTTAAAAACTATGATCCACTAAAAAAGAAGCAACTCCAAATTCTAGATGCTAAAGGTGTTATTGTTGAACCAAGCCTTGAGCCAAAACTAGATAAAGAGACACTTCTTAAAATGTACAAAACGATGGCTTTAGGTCGGGTTGCCGATATTAAAGCACTTCAATACCAAAGACAAGGGCGGATGCTTACCTATCCACCAAATAAAGGTCAAGAAGCAACTCAAGTAGGTGCTATGGCCGCACTTGAACCACAAGACTGGTTATCTCCTGCATTTAGAGAATTAAATGCGATGCTTTATCGTGGTGTGAAGTTAGAACAAATCTATCTTTACTGGTACGGTAATGAGTGGGGTAACCATTTTGATGAAGACGTGAGAGTTTTACCTGTTAACGTCATTATTGGTTCACAAATTAACCATGGTGCTGGCTTAGCTTACGCATCAAAAGTGTTAAAGAAAAATGAAGTCACGATTGCAACTATCGGTGATGGTGGTACATCACATGGTGAGTTCTATGAAGGCTTAAACTTTGCAGCAGCGTATAACGCACCACTCGTTGTTGTGATTCAAAATAACCAATGGGCAATTTCAACACCACGCTCTAAAGCTACAAAAGCTGAAACACTCGCTCAAAAAGCTGTTGCCTTTGGTATTCCAGGTATCCAAGTTGATGGTAACGATATTTTAGCGATGTATGTTGCAACTAAAGCAGCTGTTGATTATGCACGTGCTGGTAACGGTCCTGTTTTAATTGAAGCAGTTACTTACCGCTTAGGTGCACATACAACATCCGATGACCCAACAATTTATCGTAAAGATGAAGAAGTGAAAGAATGGGAATTAAAAGATCCTATGATTCGTTTCAAAAAGTATTTAATTGATAAAGGTTATTGGTCTGAAGAAGAAGATCAAAAGCTTGATGAAGAAAACAATCATTATGTTGGTGAAACATTTAAGAAGGTTGAATTATCAGGTGAAGAAAACTTAGAAGATATCTTCAAGTACACCTATAAAGAAATGACACCTCAACTTAAAGAACAATATGAATATATGAAAAACTTTTTAGCAGATAAGGAGGGCAAATAAACATGGCAGTCTTAACATTATTGGAAGCAATCAATCAGGCACTTGACCAAAAAATGGCAGATGATTCACGTGTCGTCGTTTATGGTGAAGATACCGGTTTTGAAGGCGGCGTGTTTAGAGTAACAGCTGGTCTGCAAAAGAAATATGGTGTTGACCGTGTCTTTGATACACCGATTGCTGAAGCAGCAATCACAGGTAGTGCAATTGGTATGGCAATCAACGGTTTATTGCCAGTTGCAGAAATTCAGTTTGATGGATTCATTTTCCCAGGTTATACCGAAATGGTTACCCATATGGCACGTTATAGAACAAGAACAAGAGGTCGTCATGGATTACCGATTGTTGTAAGATTCCCTGTAGGTGGTGGTATTAGAGCATTAGAGCACCACTCTGAATCAGTTGAAACACTTTTAGGTCATATTCCAGGACTTAAGGTTGTTATTCCTTCAACGCCATATGATGCGAAAGGATTATTAATCTCTGCGATTGAAGATCCAGATCCCGTGATTTTCATGGAACCAAAACGTATTTATCGTTCAGGTAAACAAGAAGTGCCTGAAGAGATGTATAGAATACCGATTGGTAAAGCTAAAGTTGTTAAAGAAGGTAAAGATGTCACTGTTGTTGCTTGGGGTGCTATCGTTCGTGAAGTCGAAAAAGCAATGAAGTTATTAGAAAATGACAACATCGATGTTGAATTAATTGATCTAAGAACGATTAATCCAATTGATGAAGAAACCATCATCAATTCAGTTAAGAAGACAGGACGTTTTGTTGTTGTACAAGAAGCGGTTAAAACATATGGTCCAGGATCAGAACTTATTTCGCTCGTGAATGAAAAAGCATTCTTACATTTAGAAGCTGCACCTGCAAGAGTTACTGGATTTGATATTACAGTACCACTTCCTAGAGGTGAACATTATCACTTTGTTCAACCAGAAAGAATTGCTGCTGAAATTAAAAAAGTAGCTAAATTCTAAGGAGGAAAAGATTATGTATGCATTTAAATTTGCGGATATCGGTGAAGGTATCCACGAAGGGAAAATATTAAAATGGAATTTTAAGGTTGGAGATAAAGTAAAAGAAGGCGAAACATTAGTTGTTGTTGAAACAGATAAGGTTAATGCTGAACTTCCTTCTCCAGTTGATGGTATCATCGAATCCATTGGTGCTAAAGAAGGCGAAACCATTCATGTGGGTGAAGTCTTAGTTAATATCAATGATGGCACATCTGCACCTGCTCCTAAAGTAGAAGCTAAAAAAGAAGCAATTTCTGAAGGTAAAGCAGCTCCTGGTGTGATCGGTGAAATTGAAGTCTCTGAAGAAGTTATGGCTTCATCATCAGAGATGGAAGGTAAAAAAGTAGAAACGAATGCATCTAAAGCTTTAGCGACACCTGTAGCAAGACAACTTGCTAAAGATTTAGGACTTGATATTAATCAAATCAAGGGTAGTGGTGAATTTGGTAGAGTGATGAAAGAAGATATTCAAAAAGCATATGATGCTAAGAATAATAAATCATCAGCTCCACAACAAATTGCTGTTCCTAAGGTTACAATCAGCACACAAGGTGATGTTGAAATCGTTGAGATCACGAAGTTAAGAAAAGCGATTGTTAAGAGCATGACCTTATCTAAACAAGTCATTCCTCACACAGTCTTAATGGATGAGATTATCGTTGATAAACTTGTTGAATTAAGAGACAAAGTGAAAGAACAAGCAGCTGCACAAAACATTAAGTTAACCTATATGGCATTTATCATGAAAGCAGTCGTCTTAGCGTTAAAGAAGTTTCCTACATTTAACGCATCCTTTGATCATGAAAATGACCGGATGATCTTAAAGAAGTTCTACAATATCGGTATGGCTGTTGATACGAAAGATGGCTTAATTGTGCCCAATATCAAAGATGCAGATAAGAAGAGCATTTTAGAATTAGCACGTGAATTAAGAGATGTTGCTGATCAAACAATCGCACGTACTGTTCAACTTACTCAACTCCAAAATGCAACATTCTCAATCACTAATTTCGGTGCAGCGAATGTCGCATATGGAACACCAATTATCCCACATCCTGAAGTATCTATTTTAGGAGTTGGTAAGATTAGCCAAAAAGCTGTGGTTATTAATGGCGAAATCAAAATAGCAAACGTATTACCGCTATCACTCGCGGTAGATCATAGAGTGATCGATGGTGCCGAAGCAGGAAGATTTTTAAATCATGTTAAGTCTTTATTAAATGACCCAATGATGTTACTATTAAGTTGAGGTGATTTCGTTGAAGACATTTGATATCTTAGTTTTAGGGGGAGGACCTGGCGGGTATGTTGCGGCAATTAAGGCAGCACAACTTGGCGGAAAGGTTGCTCTTGTTGAAAAAGAAGTTGTGGGTGGAATTTGCCTGAACCACGGGTGCATTCCAACCAAAACATTATTAAAAAATGCGAAAGTCTATAAGACAATGAAGCATGCAGCAGAGTATGGTGTAGTCATTGGTGGCGAAGTTAATTATGATTGGTCACTGATGTTAAAACGAAAAGATTCTGTTGTTAAAAGATTGACTACAGGTGTAGCTGGTTTATTAAAGAAAAACGGTGTAGAAGTTATTTCAGGCTTTGGTAAGGTTTTATCATCCACTCAAGTCGAGGTAAACGGAGAAGTGATCAGCACGAAGAATTTAATTCTTGCAACTGGTGCTTCGCCCATCGTGCCACCTATCCCTGGATTAAAAGATGCATATGAAAAGAAAATTGCAGTCACATCAAGAGAGTTACTTCAAATTACTGAAACACCTAAAAAGCTTGTCATTATTGGCGGTGGTGTCATCGGTGTTGAATTTGCGACTATTTTCTCATCACTTGGATCTGATGTAACGATCATTGAAAAACTAGATGGTATTCTACCAATGGTTGATGATGATATTAGAAATCAATACCAACGCATTTTAAAACGTGATGGAATTAAAATTTTCACAAACGCTGAAGTTAAAGCGGTTAATGATCATGAAGTAACCTATAGTTTTGAAGATAAGGATGAAAAGATTACAGCAGATACTGTTTTAGTTTCTGTCGGCATGCGTCCTAATTCACAAGGTCTTGAAGTCTTGAATTTAAAGATGGATAGAGCAGCTGTTGTTACCGATGAACACTTAGAAACAAGCGTTAAAGGTGTATATGCGATCGGTGACTTAAACGGTAAATATATGCTTGCCCATGTAGCATCCGCAGAAGGTATTGTTGCTGCAGAATACATTATGGGTAAGAAAGATGCGCATATGCGTTATGACCGTATTCCAAATGCTGTTTATGGTTCACCAGAAATTGCATCCGTTGGTTTAACTGAAAAAGAAGTTAAAGACAAAGGGTTAGCCTATAAAGTTTCAACTTTCCCACTACAAGCCAGTGGTAAAGCATTAGCAGATAATGAAAAAGATGGTTTTGTTAAACTGATTGTTTCTGAAAAATATCAAGAGATTTTAGGTGCACACATTTTATCTTATGGAGCATCTGATCTGATTGCAGAACTTGGTGTCACGATGACTTTAGAAGGTACAGCAAATGAAATTGCGCATACCATTCACCCTCATCCAACACTCTCAGAAATCATTATGGAAGCTGCACACGGTGCAGTTGATAAACCCATTCATATGTAATTACTTAGAGGATCGCGCAAGCGGTCCTTTTCTTTATTTAAAAAACATTTATGATAAATCATAGATAATATCTAACTTAAGAAAAATGAAAGCGTTGACATTTCAGTTTTATCCATGATATAATTTAATTGTATAAACGGTGTCTATTATAATAGACGATGGAGATGGCATGAAGAAATATACAATTAGATTGATCTTGATCTTATCGATTTTCCTCATTTCCTGTACAGGGAAAACTGAGATTCCTACACCACCTATAAAAACTGAACCAACACAGCCAAATGAGACACCCTATGTGGATGAAACGCAATTCTACAACTCATTTGGCTTTTCTTCACTTATCATCACTGACCGAAGAGGGGTTATTGGTGGTTTTGTCGATGTTTTTGATGAAGTGGGTTTTCTAGAAGCACTTTTAGATTCAACGACAAAAATTATTAGAATTCAAAATGATTTAGCTATGGGATCGATTGAAGTAACTACAAAATTGAATGATCAAAACAAGTCATTAAGTGATTTTAGAGATGTCTATTATGCTCACTCGAGACAAGCTCTTATGCATCCTACTTTAATCGAATCAGGTGTAGGACAAATTAGAATCACAGATCGCAGTGACTTAATGATTTATTCTGAAGTTGGTGTAAAGATCAAACACGCATCATTTGTGATTGATAGATCGGAAAATATTGTCTTTAGAAATCTACATTTATCTGAACTTTGGGAGTGGGATGAAGAATCTGAAGGGCAGTATAAGCGAAATGATTGGGATTACTTCACGGTTGAAGAATCAAACGGTATATGGTTTGATCATCTGACATTTGATAATGCATATGACGGAATTATCGATGTCAAAGAAAAGTCAGAAAACTTGACGCTATCGTGGTCAAAATTGAACTTTACACCTAACTCGTTTATCGATGCACAAATCGATGATTTAGAAAATAATATTGAAAATAGACCTTTTTACAAGAGTTTAAGGGATAAAGGTATTGCGGTAGGTGATATAAAGGTATTTGCAAGTTTTCAAAAGAAAGGTTTCAACTTAGGAAACACAACAGATGGTACTGGTTTTGAATCAATTACCATGACATTCCATCATTTAGAAGTATTTAACCTTATGGATAGAATGCCTAGATTAAGAAAAGGTGATGTTCATCTCTACCATAATCTGATTGATAACAAACAGTTACACGATTTAAGATTAAAACTGAGTAGTCCTAACCTTTCATTTGTCAATCAAGCGATTGTAACAACTGAAGGTGGAGCAGTACTAATGGAACACTCGATTTTAAAATATGTGACTACACCCATAAAAAAATCACCAAGATACTGACCTTGATACGAAATATACAGGGTCATATAAAGTTGTCAACAGTGAACTTGTATCAAGTAATAGAACTTATTTTGGATCAAGTGATGATGTATTTACACTATGGATACATTCTGTATCGAATGATCTTATACCCTTCAAGTTTAGAAAACGCGATCTTGAAGGACGTTAACCAGGGAAAATTTTAAGCCAGACAAAACAAAAAGAAATCGTATTTAAAGTTTGTGAATCATACAAGATATCTGAGCGTAAGGCTTGTCTGGTATTAGGATTCAACCGAAGAACGGTCAGATATCAACATGTTGTAAGAAATGATGAGGATGAAATCACAGCTCAAGTGATTGAATTAGCCACAGCGTATGGCAGGTATGGCTACAGACGTATCACTGCGATGTTAAAGACATTAGGTTATGATATCAATCATAAGCGAGTCGTACGCATTTGGAAAGAAAATGGCTTAAAGGTGCCAAAGAAACAACCAAAACGTAAAAGACTATGGTTGAATGATGGCAGTTGTATTAGACTAAGACCTGAGTATAAACATCACGTCTGGAGTTATGATTTTGTGACGGATCAATTAATGAATAAAAAGAAGCTTAGATGGCTCAATATCATCGATGAGCATTCGAGAACATGCATCTTCAGTGAGCCCAGAATAAACTGGACTCATCAAGATATCATTGAAGTGTTATCCAATTGTTTCATTCTTCACTCAGTCCCTGCACATATCAGAAGAGATAACGGTCCAGAGTTTATTGCTAAAGAACTAAGAAAATGGTTTAAAGACATCGGTGTCAATACATCTTATATCGAACCAGACAGTCCATGGGAGAACGGATATTGTGAATCATTTAATAGTAAGATGAGAGATGAATTTCTAAATATGGAAGTATTTACTACACTAAGTGAGGCGAAGGTGCTTACAAAACAGTGGGTTATATATTACAATACAATTAGACGTCATAGTTCTTTAAACTATCAACCGCCTGCACCACTTCAAATTCAAGAACTAACATCTTAAGTCTCTATTCTATTTTGGAACAATTTATGGGGCATTGCAACTTCATTCATGGGTAGTCTTGATGGACAAGGACATGCAGTTTCTAATGCTTCTATTACAGGTATCAGGGGTTATGGTGGTTTATTCCCTAGAGCAAATGGTGCAACCATTCGTAACTTAGTTGTTGATAACATTACTATTTCAACATCTGATAGAGCCGGAGGTCTCATTGGTCGAGTTGAAAATGGGGATACTTTAGTAGAAAATGTAGTTATTAAGAATTCATCAATCACAGGAAATAATTCCAATGGCGTAGGTGGCTTAATCGGTATTGTTTCTAGAAAGACAGATGTATATAATGTTGCTGTTATAAATACGACTGTAACAAACACTAGTCAAGCAAATGTTGGTGGCTTAGTTGGCCGTGTAGATAGTGCAGCTCTTTATGCAGATGATATCTTTATTTTAGGCGTCACTGTTAAGTCAGGTTACGTACATACTACAATAGTTGGTGCAGGTGCTTTAGTTGGCTATGTTCGTGATAACGCTAATAGTTTATTTAGCGGTGTCAGAGTTGTTGTATGGAACACTACAGTTGATGGTGATGTTACAAGGGCATTTATCGGTCGTCTTAGTGCACCAGGTCAAGCTGATTTAATGGATGCTTACTTCAAGGTAACATTTGATAATAATGAAAGATCAAACTTGGTTGATTATAATCAAACCAATAATGAAGTGACTCCTGTTGTTGATACAACTTATATCTATGGTAGTTTAACGAATCAGATTTCTGCTGGAGCTAACGAGATTGCATTAACGAATATTGCAGTTCCAACAGATGCAGCTTGGTGGACAACAAACTTAAACAATATCGCTACAAGTGACTTCTGGGTAGTAAATTCTGATGGATTAGTTACATTAGCATTACTCGTCGAATAATTCATTGAAGGAATAAGGGTGCTTCATTTAGAGGCACCCTTTTTGTTTGTTTATTATATACAATTTCGTGTATAATAGAAATATAAAAAGAAAGATTGGGAGTGAACTTATGAACGTACTATCCTTTTTAAAGCCATCTCATGAAGTTATCTTGTTATTTAATGACGAGACATTAAAGAGTGCTTTGGGTAAAATGACAGAGCACCGTTTCACATCCATTCCCGTGATTGATCGCGCATATAATTATGTTGGTACACTCACTGAAGGGGATATTCTTCACTTCATTTTAAAGAAGATTGATCGTTTAAATGAAGATGAAATGGAAAAATTACATGTAACCGACATCAAGCGTTATCGTGATTATGAACCTATTAGTGTGAATGCAACGATGCCACTGCTCTTATCTAAAGCGAAGAACGAAAACTTTGTTCCTGTCCTTGACCAAAACGATAAATTCATTGGGATTGTTACACGAAAGAAATTGATTGAATATTTCTTTGAACATAACTTCATGGTTTTATAAATGATGATTTAAAACATGACGCTTAGGCGTCATTTTTTATCTTAATAGGAAATTCTATTTTCAAATCCTAAAATCGTTATAGACAAAAGACCCACATTGAAGTGGGTAAAAGAAAAGATGATGGATACAGCTATCTAAAAACCTTTAAGGTTTGTTTAAGGTAAAC
>JAEWVV010000237.1 GCA_023458995.1 Bacillota bacterium | reverse complement strand
GCGCTATCCTAACAAAACTCGATGGTGATACCAGAGGTGGTGCTGCTTTATCGATTAAAGAAGTATCCAGTATTCCAATTAAGTTCGCTTCATCAGGTGAAAAAATGGATGCATTTGAGGTTTTCCATCCCGAGCGTATGGCTTCTCGTATTCTTGGAATGGGTGACGTTTTAACCTTAATTGAAAAAGCAACCGATGCGATTGATGAAGATGAAGCAAAAAACATGATGGAAAAATTAATGACTGATACGTTTAATTATAACGATTTAATGAAACAGTTTAAGATGGTTAAACGGATGGGTTCGATCTCAAAAATACTCGGGTTTATCCCTGGTTTAGGTAACATGAAACAAGCGATGTCACAAGTTGATGATAAGCAGTTTGATAAGATGGCTGCGCTCATCTCATCGATGACAGAAGATGAAAGAAAAGATCCAAAACTACTTGATTCATCTTCGAGAAGAAGAGAACGTATTGCACGTGGTTCTGGTATGAGTGTTGCTGATTTGAATAGACTCAGACAAGCACTTGATACACAGAAAAAAATGATGAAACAAATGATGAATATGGACGAAAGACAACTCGAGAACCTACAGAAAAATCCAGGACAACTTGTTCAAAATCAAAAGGTTAA
Organism: Bacillota bacterium; assembly: GCA_023458995.1. Lineage (GTDB taxonomy): Bacteria > Bacillota_I > Bacilli_A > Acholeplasmatales > Acholeplasmataceae > Peloplasma. Next base: position 13,248 of record JAEWVV010000237.1, on the reverse strand, counting down.
AAAAGGTAAAGGAAAAGGAAAGGGTCAATTCAGGGTGAGATGACCCTTTTTCAATCCACAAAACTTGTGGAAAAGTATCAAAAAATCAAGGTGTATAATAAAGTAAAAGGGGAGTAGGATATGAAGAAATTGGTTCTCATCGATGGGAATTCCATTCTGTTTCGCGCATACTATGCAACCGCATACCCAGGAGCGAAACTGATGCAGACCGCATCAGGCATTTATACGAATGCTGTTTTTGCATTTGTGGGTATGTTTGAGAAGATTGTGACACCAGATGTCACAGATGTTTTAGTCGCATTCGACACGAAAGAACCTACAAAACGTCATCTAGCTTATGATGGATATAAAGCAGGACGTGTGAAAATGCCAGAAGAGCTAGCACAACAAATTCCACTGATCAATGAATATATCACTTTATCCGGAGTTAAAGCTTATTCTAAAGCAGGTTATGAAGCTGATGATATCATTGGTACCATGGCGAAACAAGCGGCTAAGGAAGGCGTTTTCGTTGATGTATATTCATCTGATAGAGACTTACTTCAATTAGTGGATGATAAGATTACAGTCAACCTACTTAAAAAGGGAATGACTGAAGTTGCTAAATTCACTCCAGAATCTTTAAAAGAAGCTTACGGGTTAAACCATGAACAAATGATTGATTTAAAAGCGCTTATGGGAGATCCTTCCGATAACATTCCAGGTGTTCCTGGTGTGGGTGAAAAAACAGCGGTCAAACTTCTTCAAACGTATCAAACATTAGATGAAATTTTACTTCATCAAGATGAAATCAAAGGTAAACTTGGTGAAAACATTAAGACCTATGAACATCTTGCGAAAATGAGTAAAGATTTAGTCACGATTGATACGAATGGGGTCTTTGATTTAACGATTCATGATCTTAAAAAGGAAAACGTCAAGACGATGGAATTGATGTCTTTTTTCCAATCACTTGATCTTCACGTATTTGTTAAAAAGATGGAAGTTCCAACAGAGAAAAAAGCAGATTGGAACTACGAAGTTATTTCTAATGATGAATCTTTATTGAAAGTTCTTCAAAGTGAACTTGCGATGCATGTTGAGTTTTCTGACTATAACTATCATAAAGCAGAACTTTGGGGCATTGGACTCGCATCTAAAGATCATTACTATTATTTAGCACCTGAATTTGCTTTATCATCTAAAGTGTTTAAAGATTATCTATTAAATCCTAAGATGACTAAGTATGTTTACGACGTAAAGGCGATTAAAGTATTCCTTTTATGGCATGGTCTTGATTTAGAAGGTGTTACCTTTGATTTATTACTTTCAGCCTATTTAATTAACTCTCATTTAGGTAAAGAAGAGTTTAAACGTATTGTATCTGCTTTTGATTATGAAGATATTTTATATGATGATGTCGTTTACGGAAAAGGTGCGAAAAAGAGCTTACCTGAACATGAGATCTATGAAAGACATATCGTATCGAAAGCAAAAGCGATATTTGAACTTCGTGAATCACAATTAAAGACTTTAAAAGATCAGGAACAACTTGATCTTTTAACTGAACTCGAAATTCCTTTAGCAGGCGTGCTTGCTGAAATGGAATACCAAGGTCTAAATGTTGATCAAGATGAACTCGCAGTTCAAGCGAAAGATTTAGATTTAAGAATTAAAAAGATTGAAGAAGAAATTATTGATTTAGCAGGTGAACAGTTCAATATTGGATCACCTAAACAACTGGGTGAAATCTTGTTTGACAAATTAAACCTACCTAACGGAAAGAAAACAAAAACTGGATACTCAACTTCGGCTGAAGTTTTAAATGAACTTAAAAACGCACATCCCATTATTGATAAGATCCTTGAATATCGCCAACTAACTAAACTTTACTCAACTTATATTGAAGGTATCAAAAATAATCTATTTGAAGATGGAAAAGTCCATACGATCTATATGCAAGCATTAACAACAACAGGACGTTTGTCATCACTTGATCCCAACTTACAAAATATTCCAATCAGAACTGAAGAAGGAAGAAAGATAAGAAAACTCTTTATTCCTCAAAATGATCATGTCTTCTTAGGCGCTGACTATTCTCAAATTGAGCTTAGAGTCCTCGCGTCGATGGCATCGGTTAAGTCACTGATTGAAGCATTCAATAATGATTTAGATATTCATACGAAAACTGCTCAAGACGTATTCCACGTTGAAACAGTCACATCCGATCAAAGAAGAGCTGCTAAAGCCGTTAACTTCGGTATCATTTATGGTATTGGTGCTTGGAGTTTATCAGAAGATATTAAAGTAACACCTAAAGAAGCACAAGCATTTATTGATCGTTATTTATCGATTTATCCAGAGATTAAATCGTATATGGAAAATATCGTTAAGTTTGCAAAAGAACATGACTATGTTGAGACACTCATGAAACGTAGAAGATATATTCCAGAATTGAAATCACCTGTTTTCACGCAAAGAGCTTTTGGTGAAAGAACTGCACTTAATGCACCCATCCAAGGAAGTGCAGCAGATATCTTGAAAAAAGCGATGGTCGATCTTCATCGTTACTTAAAAGAAAACAAGAAACAATCACGTATTTTACTTCAAGTACATGACGAACTCATCTTAGAAGTTCCAGAGTTTGAAGTTGAAGAAATGAAAGAGGTTGTTCCTAAGATGATGGGGAATGCCTTAAAACTACAGGTAGAATTAAAAACATCATGCGATGTTGGTCCAACATGGTATGACTTAAAGTAGGTGTGAAAAATGCCAGAACTTCCTGAAGTCGAAACGGTAAGAAGAACATTAGAACATTTAATTTTACACAAACAAATAAAAGATGTTACCATTCTATACCCTAAGATTATTCATACTGATTTATCTGAATTTAGAGATAAGATAAAAAACCAAACCATTCAAGGGATATCTCGTAGAGGTAAACATTTAATCTTGATACTTGATAGGCACGTACTTGTTATTCATTTACGCATGGAAGGTCGTTTCTATTTAAGAGATATTCATGAGGAAAGAACAAAACACGATCATATCATCTTTCACTTAACAGATGATAAAGATTTAATTTATCATGATGTTAGAAAATTTGGTACGATGCACCTACTAGATAAGAGTAACTATTTAAATGTTTATCCTTTATCAAGTATTGGTCTTGAACCAGATGAGATCGATCATGATACGTTTTATCATCTGATTTCTAAACGAAATATAGAGATTAAAGCGATTCTACTCGATCAAAAAGTTGTCAGTGGTTTAGGTAACATCTATGTTGATGAAACACTCTTTAGAGCTAAAATTCATCCCGTAAGAAAAGGTATAACCATTACATTGGACGAGGCTACCCACATTTTAGATGCAGCCCGCTATGTATTAACAGAAGCTATCCTCCAAGGTGGAACAACCATTCGAACATTTGAAGCGATGGATGGTATACACGGTCGTTTCCAAAATGAGTTAGCTGTTCACACGAAAAAAGATTCACCCTGTCCAATTTGTGGACATGAAATTATTAAAATGAAGGTCAAGGGACGTGGAACCTATGTCTGTCCAAATTGTCAAACATAAACCCTATCTGATTGGTCTTACCGGTGGTATTGCAAGTGGTAAGACGACTGCTGCAAACATGTTCAAAGAAGAAGGTATTCCTGTGATTGATAGTGATCATATTGTTAAAATGCTATGGCAAAATGATCAAGATATGATTAAGGAAATTGAACAGTCTTTTGGCTATCCCATGACTGAAGAAGGAAAAAAGAAGTTAGCTTCTGAGATTTTTCAAAATGATGAGAAAAGAAAAATGCTTAATCGGATTATTCATCCCAGAGTATTTTCAATCATTGAAGATGAGAAAAAGAAGTTAAGTGACGAAAAAATAATCGTCATTGATATGCCACTTTTAATCGAAGTCGGTTATCAAAGTGAAGTGGATACAGTTGTCTTAGTTTATGTCGATCCTATCACACAATTAAACCGTCTCATTTCGAGAGATCATTTATCAGAAGATAGTGCTTATTTACGAATTAATAGTCAAATGTCATTGGAGGAAAAGAAAGAATATGCTGATCTTGTACTTGATAACACAAAAGAGATCAAGTATTTAAAAGAGGCGATTAAGAACTTTCTTAATAGGGTTAAGTATGAAGAATAGTAGTCTATTTAAAATTCAATCTCAAACCGACTTATCAGCTGCTGACTTTAAAGTGTTAGCCTTACTTTACCAACCTTTAATGGGGATGGAAGGACATGCTCTTTATACGACATTTTATCAGCTTGTGAATAAGACGAATAGATATCAGTATTCACATACTGAACTTTTCGATTTACTTAATTTGAAACAAGCCGATTTTATACGTCTAAGAAATAAACTTGAAGCTTTAAATCTTTTAGTTGTTTATCAAAAAGATGATGAATACATCTATCAGATGAAAGCACCACTCACTGCGAAAAGTTTTTTAGTCGATACTATCTTTGGATCATATCTACAAAGTGAAATTGGTGAAAAAAATGTGAATTTACTCACTGAACTCTTTAAGATGGAATCGATTTTAACAGATGGATACGAAAATATAACGAAATCGTTTGATGAACTCTATGAGTTTAAGAGCTTAAATTTACTTTCTGTTACACATGAATTACAAGGAAGAACTTCCAATGGAGGATCTCACCTAAACTATAAATTTAACTATGAATCATTTATTGATCATCTCCCTGAAAGATTAAAGACCTCACAACTCTTAACAGAGAAGTTTAAAGATCAGATCAATAAAATCGCGTTTGTTTACCAGTTTGATGTACCTGATATGGTTCAAATCTATGAAGCATCAAGTAGATCATCTAAAATGGTGACATTCGCTCAGCTTAACTTAAAAGCTAAACAACATTATGAGGATAAACATCAACTTCTAACCGTTAAGAAGAAAGAAGCATCCCCTCAAATGATTGACCAGGTCAGCCCTCAAGTCATCATCCAGAAATATGCAAAAACAGACCAACAAGGACTTGCCTTACAGACTGCAACACAACTTCTTGAACGTAATGCAGTTGAACCCGGTATAATTAACGTCATCTTAATGCTTGTTTTAAAACATAAAGATGGTATTCTACCCAATATTAACTACATGGAAAAAGTGCTCCACGATTGGCTAAATAAAGGTGTACAGACAACAGAAGACGCAATCAAACACTCATCAAGTCTAGAAACACAGTATGAGACCCGCAAGAAGAGCGAAAGAATCAGTGTGAAAGAACCTGATTGGATGGATGAATACATCCAGGAACTCGCTAAAATGGAGGGATAAATGATGACACTCGAAGAAATGAAAAAGGTTATCTTAACCGATCCAGAAACGAGAAATCTATCGATTTCTGATGTAGATATTTATAAGGTTTATAGCTATCTTTTAGATCGTGATGAAAAAAGAGTGATCGATGGCTATCGTCCTGTCCTTAAGACAGACCCTTATATCGAAATCGTCTATGAACCCACAAAAGAAAAAGAGATGGAAATTAAACGAAATAGAATTCGTAAACACTTAAAATTTTATGACAGTGAAATCTATATTCAAGATGCTTCACTTTCTCGTTTTGAAGTGTTTAATGATGAAAGAGAAAAAGCGTATAGACTTGCAAGTGAATTCGTTACTGAATACAAAAGAGATCACTACATGAAGGGTTTATACATTTACGGGAAATACGCAACCGGTAAGAGCTATTTACTTTCAGCGATTGCTCAAGCACTCGCAGAAAGAAATATCACCGTCTTATTTGTCTACATGCCTGATTTAGTTAGATCAATTAGACAAGGGATGAATGAAGGTAACATGGAAGAAAGAATCAATCAGTTAAAACAAGCTGATATTCTGATGATGGATGATGTTGGTGGCGAAAACATGACACCATGGTTTCGTGATGAAGTCTTGGTTCCAATTGTTCAATACCGCTTATCAGCAAAACTTCCAGTCTTTATGTCATCAAATTACGAGTACGTAGGTCTTGTCGATGTCATGACGGTGAATAAAGATGAAACGAACCGAGTTAAAGCAGCACGTCTCATTCAAAGAATTAAAGATCTTATGACTTATGTGAGATTATCTTCTGATCAATACCCTGATCGGTAAGTCTTGCAAAACTTAAGTTTAGTGATATAATAAATGTTAGAACGATGATGAGGATATGATGATTTCAAGTCTAGCGACGCAGGACGGTGAAAGCTGCGAACGAAAAAGTTACTCCCTCTGAGTTGGCCTCGAAAGAGATGCCCGGTTCGCCCCGTTAAAGGTAGGATAAGTGCTAGCATTGCTAGAACTAAGGTGGTACCACGCAAAGATAAGCGCCCTTAGCCATAAGGGTGTTTTTTTATTTAATAAAAAGGAGTGAATAACATGATTCAACTAACGTTTCCTGATGGAAGCAGTAAATCCTTTGCCAAAGGGATTAGCGCACTTGAAGTTGCAGAAAGTATTTCAAGTGGACTTGCTAAAAAAGCATTGGCAGCTGTTTTTAATAAACAATATATCGAACTCTCAAGAAAACTTGATAGTGACGGATTAATTGAAATCTTGACAGAAAAAGATCCAAGAATTTTGGATGTCATTAACCATTCAACTGCACATCTACTTGCACAAGCGATTAAACGTATTTATCCAAATGCGTGTTTCGGTGTAGGGCCAGCGATTGAAGAAGGTTTCTATTATGATGTCGATTTTGGTGATGAAAAAGTAACAGATGAAGACCTTCCTAAGATCGAAAAAATGATGTTAGAACTTGCGAATCAAGATTTTAAGATCGAAAGAAAGGAAGTTTCTTATGATGAAGCAAGAGCTATTTTTAAACATGACCCATATAAACTTGAACTGATTGAAGAGTTCAAGAATGATGGACTCACGGTTTATTCACAAGGTGAATTCACTGATTTATGCCGTGGTGGACACGTTCTTTCAACGAAGTATTTAAAGCATTTTAAACTTTTAAATATTGCCGGTGCTTATTGGAGAGGTAATTCAGAAAATAAGATGCTCGTCAGAGTCTATGGTACTTCCTTCTTATCGAAGAAAGATTTGGATGCTCACTTAGTTATGCTTGAAGAAAGAAAACAAAGAGATCACCGTAAATTAGGTAAAGAATTAGATCTATTCTTAATTTCTAAAGAAGTCGGTGCAGGTCTTCCTTTCTGGTTACCTAAAGGAGCTACTGTTCGTCGTACGATTGAAAGATATATCACCGATAAAGAAATATCGCTAGGTTATCTTCACGTTTATACCCCAATTCTAGCAAACGTCGATCTTTATAAGACTTCAGGACACTGGGATCATTATCAAGACTCAATGTTTCCACCCATGGATATGGGTGATGGCGAAATGCTTGTTATCCGTCCCATGAACTGCCCTCATCATATGATTATCTATAAGAATGATGTTCATAGTTACCGTGAACTTCCTTTAAGAATAGCTGAACTTGGTATGATGCATCGTTATGAAAAGAGTGGTGCATTATCCGGTCTTCAAAGAGTACGTGAAATGACGTTAAACGATGCTCACGTTTTCGTGCGTCCTGATCAAATTAAAGATGAATTTAAACGTACCGTTGAATTAATGCTTGCAGTTTATGAAGACTTTAAGATTAAAGATTTCCAATTTAGATTAAGTTATAGAGATCCTAAAGATACCCATAAGTATTTCCCAGATGATGACATGTGGAATAAAGCAGAACAAATGCTTAAAGAAGCAATGGATGAAATCGGGGCTGAGTATTATGAAGCCATTGGTGAAGCTGCATTCTATGGTCCAAAACTTGACGTTCAAGTGAAGACTGCACTCGGTAACCAAGAAACGTTATCAACGATTCAAATTGACTTCTTATTGCCACAACGTTTTGATTTAACCTATGTGGGTGAAGATGGAAAAAATATTTATAGACCTGTTGTTATCCACCGTGGTATCGTCTCAACGATGGAACGTTTCGTAGCGTATTTAATTGAAGAGTATAAGGGTGCATTCCCATTCTGGTTAGCACCAGTCCAAGTGAAGGTTTTACCTGTCAATGTGATGCATCATATGGATTATGTCGTTGAAGTGCATGAAGCGCTTAAAAAGGCAGGTTTTAGAGTTGAAAGTGACCTAAGAGAAGAAAAATTAGGTTACAAGATTCGTGAAGCACAGACAATGAAAATTCCTTATTCACTTGTTCTTGGTGATAAAGAAAAACTTGAAAGACAAGTCACTTATCGCAGATATGGTGAAACCGAACAAGTAACGGTGTCATTTGATGCATTTATTGAGATGATTCAGCAAGAAAATAAAAAATAATTAATAATAATTGTACAAAATTAAAAATAATTGTGATATAATAATGACGGTGAAAGCCATTGGGGGGAAATGCTAATAAGTATATTTTTCATTTGATGCATTATAGGTTTCATCATCATTATCTTAATCGCATTATTTTTTGTTATTGGAGATAACGATAAATAAATGCTATTGAATATAACACAGAAAGGAATATCAAACATCATGTTAGAAGTTAAAAATGCACGTATGCTTTATGGTGATTTGGTCGCGGTCGATCATTTGAGTTTTACGATCAAACCAGGCGATATTTTTGGTCTTCTTGGTACAAACGGTGCCGGCAAGACAACGACTTTCAGAATGATTATGGGTTTACTTGAACCAACTGAAGGTGAGGTTCTTTACGAAGGACAACACGTCGGATATCATAATGTCAATGAGATTGGTTATATGATTGAAGAACGTTCATTACTTACGAAAGTTACAGTTAAAGAACTGATGTTATACTTTGGTCAACTTAAGGATATGGAGCCTAAAGTCATTTTAGAGCGTCTTGATTATTGGTTAAACCGTTTTAATATCAGCGAATACAAAAACAAAAAGATTAAAGAGTTATCGAAAGGTAATCAACAGAAAATTCAGTTTATTTCTGCGATTATCAACAACCCTAAACTTCTTGTTTTAGATGAACCTTTTTCAGGATTAGACCCCATTAACACCAATCTATTTGTTGAAGTCATTAGAGATTTCCAAAAACAAGGTGCAATGGTCGTTTTCTCATCACACCAACTCGATCACGTGGAATCATTTTGTGAATCGCTCATCGTTTTAGAAAAAGGAAAAGTCATTATTGAAGGTCGTATCGACCAAGTCAAGAAAGACTTTAAGAAACTCAATGTGAAGATTAAAGGTGATGTTGATGCTGAAAAACTAAGACAAATTCCTGGTGTTTTCCAAGTCATTGAAAATGCAAATGAAACAATTGTTAAAATTGAAAACGAGGAAGTGTCTAAAAAAGTTTTTGATTATATAAAGACATGTGAAAACATCACTAAATATGATGTTGAACAAGCATCTTTATCTGAGATTTTTATTGCAAAGGTAGGTCAAGTTCATGAAAAAATTTAAATTTCTTGTTAAGTACGGCTTACTCAAAAGAATTGGTAGAAAATCATTTTTGATTGCCAATCTTGTGATTGCAATTTTATCGATTGTCATCATTAACCTTCCATCGATTATTAATTTATTTGGTGGTGGCGATGATGAAATGACAGAATTAAACATTCAAATCGCAAATGATATTAATGCACCTACGTTAGTGAATGATTTAGAAACACAGTTCAATTTAGGACTTCCTGCACCATTCTATTTAGTAGATGAAATTAATCTAGCGAGTGTTGATGTTGATGCTTTCTGGTTAAATGAAGAAGTAGATATGCTATTTACTTTTCAGGGTAGCGTTGATGATCCTGTAATTCAAATCTATAGTAAGTATCCTGAAATGAATTCAAACTTCATGAACCAAATTGAGTTACAACTGATTAGTTATCAGCTGGGTGGAGCATATGAAAGACCTGTTTTTGAAACCATTTTAGCACCTGACTATGAAGATCCTGAAGCAGGCTTAATGATTGGTTCAATTTCTAGTTTATTAATTTTACCACTCTTTATTCTTGTTACAATGGCAACTCAGTTTGTTGGTGTTGATATCATTGAAGAAAAATCAACGAAAGCGATTGAAACCATTATCGCAAGCGTTCCTGCTAATACGCATTTCATGTCTAAGATTGTCTCATCGATTATCTTTGTAATCGTTCAAGGCGGACTTATGCTCTTTTACGGGTTACTTGCTTCTTTGGTTTCTAAATTATTCCAGACATCATCAGCAATTAATTTACCCTCTGGTGAAGGCTCATTATTAACATATCTTGCAGAAATACTTCCTAACTGGCCTTCATTACTGATCATGACCGTTTTATTCATGGTTTTAGGTACATTATTCTATCTAGTAGTCGCTGCTGTATTTGCTTCAATGGCAGTTACACAAGAAGATTATCAACAGTTCCAATCGCCTTTAATGCTCATGCTTTTAGGTGGATTCTATATTGGTATTTTCGCACCAATGGCTGGCGGTGAATCATTTATGCGTATTATGGCGTTTGTACCAATCTTTGCACCAATGGTTGCTCCAGTTGCGATTGCAGCAGGTTCAATGTCGATAATGCAAGGTATTGTAGCACTTGTTGTGTTAATCGTATTCCTCGCAGTTACTGTTTATTTTGTATCACCTGTGTATAAGGTAGCTATTCTAAACTATGATCAAACGAAGTTCTTTAAACGTGTTGGTGATAACTTTAAGAAAGCATTTAAAAAGTCAAAGAAGAGCTAAAAATTAAAAATGAAATAAAAAAAGGACAATTCTTAGGAGTTGTCCTTTTTGATTCATTATTCAATCAGTTGATTGATACGCATGTAGCTTTCGATTTGATCAAGATAAGCTTCATGATCATCTCGAACACGAATCTTAAAGACTTCGCCTTTTGCTAAACCTAAGCTCATAATTGCCATAATCGATTTTGCATCAGCGATAAAAGCGCGATGTATGAGATGAACTTCGACGGGTAAAGAAGCAATAAACATGACAAAATTCGTTGCTGGACGTGCGTGTAAGCCGGTTTCTGATGTAAGTGTATATGTTCTTTCCATTATGAGTCTCCTTCACTTTGAATCCATTTTTTTAATTCGCGAAGTACTTGGTCTTCACTTTCGTATTTTAACACTAAACGTGCGATTTTGTGCAAAACTTCATAAGAATTGAGACTTAAAACCCTTCTCATTTTCAAAATCTCGGTTGGAGTCATCGATAATGCATCAACACCAAGTCCAATTAAAAAAGGTCCCTGAATGAGATGACTTGCCATTTCACCACAGACAGATACTTTGATATTTGCTTGATGTGCACTGTCGATCACCATCTTAATCATTTTAAGAATGGCGGGGTTTAATGGTTGATAAAAGGAACTTAAGGATTCATTAGTTCTGTCAGCAGCAAACGTGTATTGAATGAGATCGTTTGTTCCAATGGAGAAGAAGTCAACTTCTTTAGCAAGAACATCAGAGATCATGACTGCTGATGGAACTTCAATCATGATACCCAAAGAGAAAGGTTTAAATGGAATTTCTTCTTTGGTTAATTGATCTTTCGCATCTTTAATGATTTTCTTGACTTGTGTGATCTCTTCCTTGGTAGAGATCATCGGAATCATAACACTTAAGTCTCCATGAAGACTTGCACGAAGAAGTGCTCTAATTTGTGTCCTAAAGACATCCACTTGATCAAGTGATAATCTAATCGCTCTTTTTCCTAAGAAAGGATTTAATTCATGAGGTAGTTTCAAATAGGGTAAGTATTTATCGCCACCGATATCTAGTGTTCTAATCGTAACGGATTTACCATTCATTTTTTCTAAGATATCACGGTAGGCTAGATATTGTTCTTCCTCAGATGGAAGTTGTTGTTTATCCATGTAGAGCAGTTCAGTTCTAAATAGTCCAATACCTTCAGCATCATGTTCAATGACAGAATCAATATCTTTAGGTGAACCTATATTAGCAAGTAATACTGTTTCTTTCATATCAGAAGTAAGTGTAGGTTTACCAACATAAGTGAAAAGTGATTGTAGATGAGATAGATACTCATCACGTTTATTTAGATAGTTTTGTTTGGTCTCACTATCGTAATGAAGAACAATACGACCTGTGAAACCATCAATGATAATTTCATCATCGGTTTTAACCTTCTTTAAAATGTCTTTCGCACCAGCGATTGCTGGAATACCTAAAAGACGTGCAATAATTGCACTGTGTGAAGTCATTCCACCTTGTTCTGTGATGAAACCTTTGACATTACGAATATCGAGTTGTGTTGTTTCAGATGGTGTTAAGTCTTCAGCAACCAAAATAACATCAGAATTAATCGACTCTAAATCAGGAAGACTAATCCCTAATGCAAACGATAAAATACGGTCAGTCACATCTTTTAAATCGATTGCTCTTTCTCTTAAATACTCATTATCTAAATCTTTGAATAAGGATAAAAAGCGGTTAACTACCGTATTTAGTGCATAAGTTAAATTACATTTTTCATTTTGGATCATGGCGATGACAGATGTTTTAATTTCTGGATCATCAGCAATCATTAAATGTGCATCAAATATTTTAGAAGTCTCTTCACCAAAGCGTTCAACTGATTTTTTCTTTAATGATTCGATTTCATTTTTTGTTTTTGTGATTGCATCATGGTAACGTCTGATCTCAAGCTCAACATCCATGATGATGCGCTTTTCGGTGTCTATTGTGGGTTTTGATAACTTAAAAACACGCGCAATCGCATAACCTTTGCTGACGGGAATACCTTTGATCATCATGTGCCTCCATAGGGTTTTTTGTATCACTTGTGATACATCATAGTTTAATTATAACGTATAACAATCTCTTTTTGATGAAAAACCACAATTTCTCGTTTTCGTTGATGGGATGCATTAGCCGTGCTATAATAGTTTCGAGGTGAAAACATGACATCATACGATGAATTACGCAAGAAGCTTGAAGAAATGATCGACCCAGGGTTTAATCAACCTTTTAGAGCAGTGGGTGGTATCAAAAAGCTTGTTGTTGGACCAACAGGTGTTGTTGAACTTGAGCTTAATGTTAAAGATAAGCAAAAAAATGAACAAGCACTCAAAATACAAGTGATTAAGTTGGTAAAAATTGAACTTGGCTTTCCAGGGATCAAGATTGAATTTTTTGAATCGGAATTTGTTCCAGAAGGAGAAAAACCGATTAAGTATTTAGCAGTTGCATCCGGTAAGGGCGGTGTCGGTAAATCAAGCGTTACGGCAAACTTAGCTGCTGCACTGATTCGTCAAGGTAAAAAGGTAGGTATTATTGATGCTGACGTCTATGGAGC